>NZ_CP147918.1:2100000-2257566 GCF_039645975.1 Sulfurimonas sp. HSL-1716 | reverse complement strand
AGTACATTAAACAGGAGACAAAATATATGTGAATGTGATTTTTCACATCGGTGAATTAAACTTTTACTCTATCTCCCGGAAATTCTTTTTCTCTATATGTTCGCTCATCATGGCGTCAAGCAGAGAAAAGAGCTCGTCGCTGTTTTTTTCCATGTTTCTTAGATACTCCAATATATGATTTTCATTTTCTATTCTGATATCCTTATCCTCAAAATATGCAACGGCTTTGTGTACGCTTTCATGAACGGTTTTATGCGGCGTATAAGCCAGTTTATATGCGTCGGTGTCTCCAAAACGTTCTTTACCGTCGCTTTCGTACCATTTTCCGAGACGGCACTCTGTATGAGAGCCGAACGATTTGTTTTTATCGGCGGCGACAATAGAATCGTAAGCATTGGATTTATATATAATATGGTCTATTTTCGCAAGAGTTATGAAAGCTTTGTTTTCCATTTCGTATATTTCATCAGCCATAGAGTTTGCGTCCATGTTCAAGCCGTCCATTACCGTATTAAAATTATAAACAGAAGCGGAGACTTCATCTGCAAGAGTATTCATAGTTTCCGATTTTTCCAGGATGATGCTTGATTCTTGTTTCATCGTGTTTATAGAGATGGTTATCTCTCCGGTCGCTTTTTGCGTTCTTTCTGCCAGTTTTCTTACCTCATCGGCGACGACGGCGAACCCGCGGCCGTTTTCACCGGCTCTGGCCGCTTCTATGGCTGCATTGAGAGCCAGCAGATTTGTCTGTTCGGCAATATCTTTGATCAGGTCGACGACAGATGTGACTTCGTTTATCCTTTCGTTTAATTCTCCTATGGACATATTGCTGTCGTTTGTTTGTTCTACGAGCTTTTGCAGTCTTTTTAGAATATCTTCGACAGTGTTTTTCGATTCATCGGATATTTCCGCCGTGTTTTTGGTAGTAGTCTTGATATCTCCGAGTTCGCTTATGAGATTTATCAGTTCATTTTGAATAAGCCCGAGTCCAAGCCCGATATTTCCTATTTCTCTTACTCTTGTGCTAAAATTGATAAATTTCTGTTTTTCATGTGACTGTTTCATGGCACTGATACCGTCTTTGACATTATGGATCGCTTTTGCAAAATCTCCTTTTAATCCGGTATCGTCTAGGTTATAACTAAAATCTCCTTTGGATGCTTTGTTCACGGAAGTATTGATCCTGTATGTCAGATCCTTAGTGAGGTCTATCAGTATGGAAAGCAGCTGTGTGATCTCGTACATCTCATCTTTCACGGCCGTTGTATCGTTGACGGCGATGGAGAGATCCCCGTTAGTCGTTATATCTTTTATAATCCTCTTGAGCTTGTCTATGGAAGCCGATATAGCGTTTGATACATTTCTTGTCAGGTATAAGACAAGAAGGACTACGAATATACAAAAGATGGCTACGATCATAAGGGATAAAAACGATGAAGATACGAGTGAAGAGGCGATATGTAAAGAGCTGCTTGATAGTGAATCTTCAAACTCTTTAAGTTTATTTATTTTGCCGGTTATGGTCTTAAACCACGCAGTCGAGTCGACACCGAAACCGCTGTTTTTCGACATCGCTATCTCTCTATATTTTTCCACTTCCGCAAAAGAGCTGTCGGATCTTATCTTTTTATATTCTTCTTGAGTCTGTTTGCCTGCCGTTCGCATAAAAAGATTTGTAAGTACTTTTTGCTGGGATACGAGAGAAACGAATTTTGCCGCATCTTCTCTGGAAAAACTGTCTTTTGAAAAAACGCTGGCTAAGATTGCTCTTTCAAGACCGGCACGCTCTTTGGAGCTGATAAAGATCACAAAGCTGTTGAAGCTCATTTTTAAAGTACCGTTTTTTGGGATGGTGGAAAAATAGGAGATAGTGTCTATGATCCTGCCGTCCATATCCGTATAAAACTTGACGGCATCTTTTACCGCAGCGGATTGGGATCTTACGGAACTTCTCATTGCAGCTATTGAGGCGAGATCAATTTCTTTGTTTACTTTTGCCGTGAATGCCGAGGGATTCGCATCTATATAGTTCTTTAACTCTTTTATCTTGGTATCGGTGGAGATATATTGCTTAGGAAGGATCTCTACAAAATTTGTTCCTTTGGAACTCAGATATCCTGCACTGGCACCGCGCTCTTTTTGCAGCTCATGCAGTACGGCGCTCATCTTTACCGAAAGACTCAGCAAAGAGGAAGCTTCTTTGATATTTTTATAATTGTTCCATGTTTCGTAAAAGATCTTTGCAGACAATATACCTATAACGGTAATAACTATAACGCTTAAAAAAACCAGCTTTTTTCTAATGGTCATGTTCTTTAACATTCGATATCCTTTCAAATAAAGAAATTATATTTTCGTATACATGTCATATTCAGTAAAAAAAATCGCGACAAAATTGTAACATAAATCGTCACATTTCTTAAAAAATGTTAATATAAGTGTTTTTTTGAAAATTTTTAAAGTGATATTTTGTTTAGACGGTAATTTTTGTCATAATTAATCGCATAAAGCTTTTTTAGATATATAATATTCAATTGACGATATTTAAAATAGGAAAAAAATGATCAATATATTAGGAATCGATCCGGGAACAAGAAATATGGGATACGCGATCATCTCTTTGGAAAAAGGTAAGATCACTCTAATAGAAGCCGGACTTGTGAAGATGAAAGCAGAAGATCTGCAGTTTCAAATTCCGCAGATGGCAGAAGCGGTAGAACAGTTGTTCACTTCGCACAAGATAGACGAAGTTGCGGTAGAAAGTATGTTCTATGCCCATAATCCCAAAACCGTCATAAAACTTGCACAGTTTCGCGGAGCGTTGATGTTAAAGCTTATTCAGGAGTTTGGCACATTTGCCGAATACACTCCGCTTCAGATAAAAAAAGCGCTGACGGGAAAGGCAAAAGCAGACAAAGAGCAGGTTTCATTTATGGTAAAAAAACTCCTAAACATCAAAAAAGAGATCAAACCGCTAGATATAACGGATGCCATTGCCGTTGCCATAACACATTCGCAAAGGGTGAGACTCGGTTCGCAAAATTAAGTTTTAATGGCAAAAGTAGTAAAATTGCATCTAAAATCAATAAAAGGTGTCAATATGAACGTAGAGCAAGAGTTAATAGATCGCAGTTCAAACAGATGTGAACTATGTGGAAGTGAAGAAAATCTATCCGTTTTGGAGGTAGCTCCTTCAGACGGAAGCAGCGAACAATCGATCTTAATCTGTTCTACTTGTAAAGCCCAGATAGAAAACGGTGAACTGGACGAAACACATTTTAATTGTTTAAACGACAGTATGTGGAGTGAAGTTCCTGCCGTTAAAGTGATGTCGTACAGACTTTTAAATGCACTTGGACGCCAAGACCTGCTGGATATGCTCTATCTTGAAGATGATGAGAAAGCCTGGGCTGAAGCAGGTATGAGCAGCGGTAATGAAGTGGTCGTAAAAGATGCTAACGGTGTTGTTTTAAAAGCGGGAGACAGCGTTGTCATCTTAAAAGATTTGGACGTTAAGGGTGCGGGCTTTACGGCAAAGCGCGGAACAACTGTTAGAAACATAACGATTCCTGCGGATGTCGAAGGCCATATAGAGGGTCGTGTAAACGGTATGAAGATCTATCTGAAAACAGAGTTTTTGAAAAAAGCGTAAAACCGTAGAAGTTATGAACTCTGTTATATTTGTTTGTCTTGGAAATATCTGCCGCTCTCCTATCGCGGAGGGTGTTGCAAAAAAGCTTGCAGATGAGAAGGCTCTGGTTGTAAAAGTTTCATCTGCAGGAACAGGTAACTGGCATGTGGGAGAGACACCGTGTGCCAATTCGGTAAAAGTAGCCCGGAAGAACGGGATCAACATCTCATCTTTTAAGGCATCACAGATAACAAAAAAAGAGTTTGAAGAGTTTGAGTATGTTATCGCCTTGGATCAGAGTAACTACAACGATCTAAAACGTTTGGGTGCAAAAAATCTATACAAACTCGGATCATTCGGGTATAACGATGAAGATGTTCCCGATCCGTATTTCTTTGACGGATTCGAAGGATTTGACAGAGTCTATGAGATGATAGAGAGTTGTGTTACCGTTATGTTTGCAGAGTTAACCTGAAAAAGGCAGCTCTTCATATTTAATGCTGTCGCATATAACAAACAGCGCAGAGTCTTTTGCACTTCTTATAGAACTGTAATCTCCATAACAAAAAGCAAACCTGTTATCTTCAAAAACAATGCTCATCCCTTCTGTCATATCAAGGTATGCAAGTTTACCGTTATCTATCAGATTTGCTTCGCTGACGTTTGAGAGTTCCAAAGATAAATCTATCCAGTCAAAACCGAGTGCACTGTCTTGAGTACTTACTCTTACTTCGATGACCGTAGGCGACAAAACGGTTATGGATCTTATTTGTGAATCGACAAATCTTTCAAAACGAGACAAAAAACTCTTTATCTCGTTTTTGCTTAACGGCCTCATCTTATTGGCAACCGACGCATTCCATAGAACGGTCCTCTACATCGCTTGCCGTTTCAGGTGATTGAGAACGTAGATAGTATGTAGATTTAAGCCCCATTTTCCATGCAAGCATATAGATGTCGTTAAGGTACTTAGCGCTTGCTTTATCGAGCGTTATAAAGATATTTAAGCTTTGGCCTTGGTCGATCCATTTTTGACGTATAGCGGCAGCTTTAATGAGTATTCGCTGATCAAGTTCGTATGCCGATGTGTAATAGCTCCAAGTCTCAGGTGAAAGTTTCGGAACAACGACAGGAATAAGTCCGCTCAAGTTCTCTTCAAACCACTTGCGTTTAAATACAGGTTCAATGGCTTGAGTGGTTCCTGTAAGAATCGAAATAGAACTCGTAGGAGCAACGGCCATCAAGTAACCGTTTCTCATACCCTGCTCTTTTACTTTTTTGCGCAGTTCGTCCCATTCGTATGCCGGTGCAAAAAGTCCGCCGCGGTCTACCAGATTTCTTACCTCTGCATTTGCATGATCGTGCGGCATGATCCCGTTGCTCCATTTTGAACCTTCGAACTCGGGATATTTTCCTTTTTCAACGGCAAGATCGGACGAAGCGGAGATAGCGTTATAGCTTACCGATTCCATGATCTCGTCTATTTTGTCAAAATGTTCCTGACTTCCCCACTCTATACCCTGCTCCGCCAGCATCTGCGCTTCGCCCATGACACCCAGACCGATAGAACGGCTTCTCGTGTTAGTGCGTTTTACTTTTTCCAACGGGTAAAAGTTTAGATCTATGACGTTATCAAGTGCACGGATGGCGGTAGGAACGATTCTGTCTATATCCTCTTTTGTATTGATGCGTGAAAGGTTGACAGATGCCAAGTTACAAACGGCTGTCGCACCGTCTACTTTTTCTTTTTCCACGATATATATTTTTTGTCCGCCCAGAGAATCCAGTGCTGTTATTTTTTTTGCTTCTTTTTCTATACCGCTGTCAACTTTTACAAGCTCATCCTCTTCATACGTAATATAGTTTCCATCTTCGAATATTATCTTTACGAGATAGTGGTTGGGTTCAGTGTTTTGGAATATTTCGGTACATAGATTCGAACTTCTGATGATCCCGTAATGGTTATTAGGATTTGCACGGTTCGCATTGTCTTTAAAACACAAGAACGGAGAGCCTGATTCAAAATAGCTCAAAAGGATTTTCTTCCAGAGATCTTTCGCTTTTACGCGTTCTTTGATGATAGATTCGTCCTGCTCCAGTTCAAGATAACGTTTTTCAAATTCTGCGCCATGCAGGTTGGTAAGTTCTTTACAATCATACGGGTCAAAAAGAGTCCAGATACCGTCTTGCTCTACACGCTTCATATAAAGATCGTTTATCCATAGTGCAGGAAAAAGGTCGTGCGCACGACGGCGCTCTTCACCGGAGTTTTTCTTGAGATCCAAAAAGTCATGTATATCGATATGCCAAGGCTCGAGATAAACGGCGATAGCACCTTTTCTTGTTCCCAACTGGTCAACCGCAATAGCGATATCGTTCGTTATTTTTAAAAACGGTACCGTTCCTCCCGCTGCATTTTTGTGTCCGTCGATCGATGAACCCATGGAGCGTACCTGCGTCCAATCCCAGCCGATACCGCCGCCGAATTTAGAAAGAAGTGCCATCTCTTTATAAGAGTCAAAGATACCTTCTATATTATCCGGTGAGGAACCGATGTAACATGAACTCAGCTGATGTCTTGTCGTACGTGCGTTTGAAAGCGTAGGTGTTGCCAGCATCACTTCAAACTGAGAGATCATATCATAGAACTTAACAGCCCATTCATGTCTGTTCTCTTCGTTTTGTGCCAAAAACATAGCTATAGCCATAAACATATGCTGAGGAAGCTCTATGGGCTCCCCTTTTCTGTCTTTTATGAGATATCTGTCATATAGGGTTTTAATACCGAGGTAATTGAACTCCAAGTCGCGTTCGGGAACTATATGCTTTTCAAGTCTTTCAAGATCATACATATCTTTGAGACCTTTTAATATGCGCCCCTCTTTCTCTCCGCGTTCAAAATATTTTTCAAGCGAACAGTAACCGGTAAAACCGTTTACTTGATGGTAGAGGTTAAACAAGAAAAGCCTCGCCGCGACAAATGTCCAGTTAGGTGCGTCGATATCTATCTTGTCTACGGCTGTTTTGATAAGTGTTTTTTGAATAGCTTCGGACGTGATCCCGTCACGAAACTGTATCTGTGCATCTACTTCGAGTTCACTTTGCGATACGTTGGCCAGACCCTTTATGGCCGCCGATGTATATTTTTGTATTTTGGTAATATCAAGAGGTTCTTGACGACCGTTTCTCTTAATGACTGTAATCATAATTCATTCATCCTGCGTTTATAAATTTTTATTATTAATCTTTGAATACTCTGGCAAATATTTTATCAACATTTTTCGTATAATAATCATAATTGAAACATTCTCTTATCTGTTCTTCACTTAAAGAGTTACGTAACTCCTCATCTGCTAAAAGATGGTTTAGATACAGACTTTCACCCGCTTCGTTAGTCGTAGGTTTTCCTTGCTGAATCTCTTCCCAAACCTTCATTGCATTGCGTTGAACTATCTTATATGCGTCTTCGCGCGATACACCTTTTAAAGGAAGTTCAAGAAGTACGCGTTGAGAAAATACCAAGCCGCCTGTGAGGTTTAGATTTTTGATCATGTTTTCCGGATAAACGGTTAGGTTGGCTATGACATTGTTCATACGGTGCAGCATAAAGTCCGATGTAATAAATGAATCGGGAAGCCAGAAACGTTCAGTAGATGAGTGAGAGATATCACGCTCATGCCATAACGCAACGTTTTCCATAGCGGGCATAGCGTAAGCACGTATCATACGTGCCAAACCTGTTATGTTTTCCGTTAGTATCGGATTGCGTTTGTGCGGCATTGCCGATGAGCCTTTCTGCCCTTTTGCGAAGTATTCTTCACACTCATACACTTCCGTACGCTGCCAATGACGTACCTGAACGGCAAACTTTTCTATCGAGCTTGCCATAAGCGCCAGCGATGTTGCAAGACGTGCATATCTGTCACGCTGTATGACCTGGTTGGAAGCAGGTGCCGGTTTTAACCCCAGCTCTTCACAGGTTATCTCTTCAAGTTCTAACGGTGCGTGAGCGAAGTTACCCATCGCTCCGCTGACCTGGCCTACGGATATGACTTCTAAGGTCTCTTCGAGATTTTTCAAATGGCGCGCCATCTCATCATACCAGACGGCTAGAACAAGACCGAATGTTATAGGCTCTCCATGGATGCCGTGAGAACGCCCGACCATTAAAGTCATCTTGTGTTCCATTGCTCTTTTTTTGATGGATGCCATTAACATCTTTACATCTTCGATGATCAGTTCCAGTGATGATTTCATTTGAAGTGCCACTGCTGTATCGACCGTATCCGAACTTGTCATTCCGTAATGAAACCATCTGCTTTCATCACCAAGAGTTTCAGAAACACTTGTAGTAAATGCTATAAGGTCATGTCGTGTTATTGCTTCTATCTCATCTATTCTTTTTATATCGAAGCCGGCATTTTTAACTATTTTGTCTGCATCTTCTTGAGGAATTTTCCCAAGTTTTGCCCAGGCTTTGACAACAGCTTTTTCAACATCCAGCCATGCCTGATATTTTGCCTGCATTGTCCATTTTGAACTCATCTCTTCACGTGCATAACGTTCTACCATCTATCCAACCTTATTTATGTTAAAATCTCGAAAATTATTAGTTATTAATGTTATCTAACATTGACTTTTAAAGGGATTAATTTTGCCATTTATCATTAAAAAGTTTCAGTTGGAGAAGAAGCAAAAAGCTTTTCTTTTTCTTATTCGAGAGATCGGTTGTTCGCAGAGCGAAGCACAGCGTTTTATTGCAAGAGGGAGATTGTTCTATAACGGTGATCTTGTTACAAAAGACAAAGAAGAGATATCGGGCGATATCGAATTCATAACTTTTGAGCCAGTTACAAAAGGATTAAAGCCGACATTTGAAACAGAAGAGTTTGTACTTTTTGATAAACCTACAGGCATGTTGATCCATCCACAAAATCGTTACACACCCTACTCTTTAATAGACGAGGTAAAGTATCAATACGGAATGGATGCAAACATAACACATCGTATAGATATGGAGACAAGCGGTTTGGTTTTGTGTGCCAAAAACAAAGAGAGCGAAAGAGATATCAAGATGATGTTTCAAGAAAGGGATATGCAAAAAAAATATCTTGCATTGGTATACGGCAAGTTTGAAAACGAGCTTATATGTCAAGAGCCTCTTAAAGTAAATAAAGATGAGAAATCTGGTGTTTTGCGTTCTATAGTAAAAGTAGATTCGGCAGGTAAAAGTGCAGAGACATTCTTTAAGCCGGTTAACTATTTTGAAGAGTTGGATATGACCCTTGTAGAATGTTATCCGCATACCGGAAGACAACACCAGATCAGAGTACATTTGTTTCACGTGAAACATTCAATCGTGGGTGATCCGCTTTACGGAGTAGATGAAGCAGTAACTACTAAATATCTTGATCGAGAATTAAAGGGTGAAGAACGTTTAAAATATACGGGAGCATCAAGATTACTTTTGCATGCAGATGAACTTTCATTTATATATAAAAAGAAAAAATATAAAATCAAAAGTAATGTTGATTTTGTAAAAGAATGTTTAGAGTCTGTTTTCAAAAATCAAGATAAACGATCACAATGAATTTATCTTTTTATTAAAAGAGCCGACGGGTTGTGTTTCACGTGAAACAAAAAAAGAGCGTAAGAGCAACAAGCTATGTGAATAACTTTCAGAATAAGTTCACGTAATAAAAATAACAGTCGCCGTTAATATGCTTAAATTCTCTTGAATCTCCTAAAATAGGGCTTTTCGTTCTATAGGAACATTATGAGATTTAAGAATAAATTTATATAAAATCTTCCTTATATATATTGTAAACCCACAGAACTCCCTATTTACGGGGGTGGTTTTTTCACATTTTAGAACACAGTGTGAATTTTACACACATTGATAAAAAAACGAAGATTTTTTATAAAATTAATTTTTTTTAAGTTAGCTTGGAAGATCGGAGTTTTTTTTGTTTTCTATAAGAATAGTATGATAATATTACAACCATAAACGGTCTCCCTGGAGTGTTGACCGTTTCCTTTTTTGATCGAGCGGGATCTACTTATCTTCTTTTAGCGCTGCATAGATAAATCCGCCTACGCCAAAACCGACTACTAATATTAAAAACACTATTTGTGTGATGTCAGCTATACTCAGCCCTTCTTTTGTCATGCATATATCCTTTTGCGTTTAAACACCATTGAGGAAGTATATACAAAAAACTATTTACTTAGAGGATATTTTATTATTGATGTAGCTGTTTTTCTTTTAGTTGTCCGCAAGCTGCACTTATATCTATGCCTTTTGAGTCACGTATAGTGCATAGCAGCCCATGATTTACAAGATATTCTTGAAACTTGATCATATCTTCTTTATCGGGGCGTTTATAGTCGGTTCCCGGATAGGGATTGAAATAGATAAGGTTCACTTTTGCTTTTATGCCGCTGAGCAGTTTTACAAGTTTCTTTGCAGATGCTATATCATCGTTTTTATTTTTGATAACGAGGTATTCGAACATGACTCTTTTTCTTGTATCGATCGGAAAGCGTTTGACCGCTTCTATTATAGAAGAGATGTTGTGAGCTTTGTTCATCGGTATGAGCTCCGTTCGCAACTCATCGTCGACGGCATGAAGAGATATGGCTATATGGACGCCCAGATCCATCTCGCCGAGTTTGTCTATTTTGTTGCTTAAACCGCTTGTCGAAACTGTCTGGCGCTTGCCGGAGATAGAAAGCCCCTCTTCGTCTTGGAGAATGCGTATCGCTTTTGCAAGATTATCGAGATTGTCAAGCGGTTCGCCCATACCCATATAGACTATGTTTACTCTTCTGTTGTGCGCATGGTCATTGTCTTTTTTTACGGCGAGGACCTGTGCGACGATCTCACCCGCAGTCAAGTCTCTTGTAAACCCGCCTTTTGCCGTAAGACAGAAGCTGCATCCAACTTTACATCCTACCTGACTCGAGACACAGACGGTATATTTTGCTTCTTGTATGATATTTCCAGCTTCATCAGAAAGCGTTTCTTTCATCTTTAGCCATACGGTTTCTACGGTTTTGCCGTCTTGAAGTTCAAAAAGGTATTTTATAGTTCCGTCTGAAGAGATCTCTTTGTTTGCAATTTTTAGAGGGTTTATCACATAGTTTTGCGCAAGCTCCTCACGAAGCGATTTTGGGATGTTTTGCATCTCGTCAAAACTCTCGACATAGTTATGGTATATCCAGCCAAATATCTGTTTTGCGCGAAAAGCCGGTTTTATCTTCTGTGCCAGCTCCTCTTTGGTAAAATCCAGCAGCGACGGTTTTAAAGGATTCATTTTTCTGTTAGTTCCTTTATCCGTTTTTTTACATGCTGACTTAAGAGCTCTTTTGCTTTTTCATGGTTTTTTAAAAACTCCCGGTGAGCATTTTTGTCTGTATAGTTAGTGATGCAAAAAACTCCACCCGCAGGAATATTGAACTCTTGCGCCACTTTTAAGACGGAAAAAAACTCCATGTTCTCTATGCCTATGCCGAGTTTTAGAAATTTTTTTGCAAGTTCTGCATTTGTGCTGATATAGTTCGAGGAGTTGACAATAATATCTTTTTTGTTAGCTGTGTTAGTCGAGATCACATTGTCTAAAGGGGTATAGGCATCATTATTTAAAAAAGCTAACTCTATGTTAGCAGCCGTTTTTGACTCTATGATCTCAAATGGCTTTGCTTCTCCGTAACTACCTGCCGTTCCTACAAAAAGCAGAAATTCCGGTTTGTCAAAAAGGCAAAGTCTGGTGATATTCATGGCCGTTTCTATCAGCCCTACTCCCATAGGAGTTGCGAAATCAAAATTTTCGTTGTTTCCGGCGCAGATGATCATAGGCGTACGGGTATACCGTTTTTATGAAGATAGTGTTTGAGTTCCATAATGTCTATCTCTTTATAGTGAAAGATACTTGCGGCAAGTGCAGCGTCCGCACCGTGAAGAAATGCTTCTTTTATATGTTCCATTGTTCCTGCACCGCCGCTTGCAATTACGGGGACATTTACGGCTTTACTTATCTGTTCAGTGATATTAAGTTCGAATCCAGCTTTTGTGCCGTCTGTGTCCATCGAAGTCAGAAGTATCTCTCCGCTTCCGCGGTCTACGACCTCTTTTGCCCATTCTACGGCGTCGATACCCGTGTCGATACGTCCGCCGTTTAAATAAACATGGTATTTATCCCCCGTTTTTTTAACGTCTATCGCAGTTACGATGCATTGCGAACCGAATCTTTTCGCACCTTCGTCGATGAGCTGCGGACGTTTTACCGCCGCAGAGTTTACGCTGACTTTATCGCATCCGACGTTTAGAAGTTTATAGATATCGTCTAGTTTTCTGATCCCGCCGCCTACGGTCAAGGGAATAAATATCTCGCGGGCGACCTGTGCAACGATATCCACGATAGTATCGCGGTTGTCGCTGGAGGCTGTAATATCTAAAAATGTCAGTTCGTCCGCACCCTCTTCGTTGTAACGGCGTGCCACTTCGACGGGGTCACCGGCATCTTTCAAACCGACGAAGTTCACGCCTTTTACGACGCGGCCGTCTTTGACATCAAGGCATGGGATGATACGTTTTGCAAAGTAGTCCATTGAAAGCTTTCTCTTTTTTGTAAGTCCGATATTCTATCTATATTATACTTATGAGCAGATATAACTTATAATTTACAATAAAAAACGGTATCACTTATGATTTTTATCACAAATTTATCATTATTTGTGAATTATTATCTATTTGTAAGTCAAATTGATGTATAATAACAGTTATGAATAGTGAACGTGTCGAGGCCAAAAAGAAGTTTGGTCAGAATTTTTTAAAAGATGAGAGCGTTCTTAGAAAAATTGTCGAAGCGATGCCCAACAGTGATCGAAAGATCGTAGAGATTGGACCTGGCTTAGGTGATTTGACTAAATTTTTAGTTAATGTCAAAAGTGTAGAAGCTTTTGAGGTCGATACCGATTTATGCAAGAGACTTAATGTTACATTTAAAGATGAGATCGCTACCAAGCGGCTCCGTATCAACTGCGGAGATGTTTTAGAAGCTTGGCAGAGCACGCTTATTGATGAGCCTTATGATCTGGTGGCGAATTTGCCCTATTATATAGCTACAAACATCATACTCAAGGCACTCGCAGATCCCATGTGTAAGTCTCTTTTAGTTATGGTTCAACGTGAAGTCGCGCTTAAATTCGCGGCTCATACCGGAGATAAAGTCTTTAGTGGACTTAGTGTGATAACGCAGAGCGTGGGAACTGCTTCCATCGTGATCGATGTGCCCCCTTCTGCTTTTGATCCTATGCCCAAAGTAGATTCTGCCGTTATGCTGATAGAAAAGCAGAGAGACAGAAGTGATAAAGCCTTTGAAGAGATGTTGAAGACTGCTTTCTCGCAGCCAAGAAAAACACTCCTTAAAAATCTTTCATCACGCTACGACAAACAAAGACTTTTGGAGATTTTTGAAGAACTGAATCTCTCCATGACCATTCGACCCCATCAGCTCGACACTACCGACTATCACCAACTCTATAAAAAAATATAAGGAGTTTGGATGAGTGAAGCCAGTGAAGGTGCGCAGGGCATACCTGCGAAAACAGAAAAAAAACCAAACAATAATCAAAACAGAAGATCAAATAATCAAAACCGCAGCAGAGGTTCTAAAAGCAATGCAAACGCTTCTCAGAGCTCTTCCCAGTCCCGCAATAATGCTAACAGCAATAACAGCCGTAATCGCCGCCGCAATGCTCCAGCCCCGATAGACTCGGTCTTAAAAGAGTTTGTAAGCAAAAATCAGGATATTCACAAACAGCGTTTGAATCCTCACTATAAACTAAACTTGAACAGTACGGACAAGATTCGCATAACTCCGCTTGGCGGACTCGGCGAGATCGGCGGGAACATTACCGTTTTTGAAACAGAGAAAGAAGCGATCCTCATCGATGTGGGAATGAGCTTTCCGGACGAGGACATGCATGGCGTCGATATTTTGGTCCCTGATTTCTCATATATCAGAGAGATAAAAAATAAAATTGTCGGTGTGATCATTACCCATGCCCACGAAGATCATATCGGTGCCGTACCCTATCTGTATAAAGAGATGCAGTTCCCTATTTACGGAACACCGCTTCCCCTTGCGATGATAGGCAATAAGTTCGACGAACATCATCTAAAAGAGTTCAGAAGATACTTCAATCCCGTCGAAAAACGTAAAGTGTACAGAATAGGAAACGATTTTGATATAGAGTGGATGCATATGACCCACTCCATCATCGATTCATCATCGTTGGCTATCACTACAAGTGCCGGAACTATTATCCATACGGGTGACTTCAAGATAGATCATACTCCTGTCGACGGTTATACGGCGGATCTTCACCGCCTTGCATATTACGGAGAGAAGGGTGTTTTATGTTTGTTAAGCGACTCGACAAACTCTTATAACACGACGCCGACACCGAGTGAACTGACGGTTGCTCCGGGATTTGATCGTATATTCGCCAAAGCTGAGGGACGCATCATCATGTCGACGTTCAGCTCGAATATCCACCGTGTATTTCAAGCGATCCAGTATGGAATGAAATATGGACGCAAGGTGTGTGTGATCGGCCGTTCTATGGAAAGAAACCTGGAAGTGTGTATGCAGTACGATTACATAAAACTGCCTAAAAACATCTTTGTAGATGCGGATGAGGCAAGCCGTATGAGCGATAAGGACATCCTTATCGTCACGACGGGTTCACAAGGCGAGCCGAGCAGTGCACTCTTTAGAATGTCGATAGGCGAACACAGACATATCAAGATAAAGCCTACCGACCTTGTTGTGCTCTCGGCCCGTGCGATCCCGGGTAACGAAGGTTCTATCTCGACCATGCTGAACCATCTTCAGCGTGCAGGTGCAAAAGTGGCAACGGACAGAGATATCCACGTTTCCGGACATGCGAGTATGGAGGAGCAAAAGCTTATGCTTCGTCTGGTGAATCCTAAGTTCTTCCTGCCGGTTCACGGTGAGTACAACCATATCATGAAGCACAAAGAGACAGCCATCATGTGCGGGGTTCCGGAGCGCAATATCCTTCTTATGAACGACGGTGACTGTATCGAAGTGGGTCCTAAGTTTATGCGTAAAGCAAAAACCGTTAGAACCGGAAAAACATATATCGACAATCAAAACAACCATCAGATCGAAGACGATATCGTTATGGATCGTCAAAAACTGGCTCAAGAGGGTATCGTAATGATCGTCGCTCAAGTCAATGAAAGCAACTCTAAGATGATAGCAAAACCGAGAGTCACGACATTCGGTCTGGTAGCAGATAAGCAGGATAAAGCTTTTGCCGCGGAGATGGAAGATGTCTTGGAACATTTCCTCATCAATATGAAAGAGGGGCTGATCCAAAATCCTAGAGCTTTGGAAAACGACTTGCGTCAAGTTGTCAGAAAGCATATTTATCGTAAAATGAAAAAGTATCCGTTGATCGTTCCTACCGTATTTATTATGTAACGACATTTCTTACATGTAGATCTTTTCTACATGTAAGCTCCTCCTTATCGGTGAAATAACTGATCTAGCAGTATGCCTACACCTTGTTTTATTACTTCATTTTTAACTTTTTCTGTTGTCTCATCAGGCTCATCAGGCTTCTGCTGAGTTTGATTTTGTGTAGTTTGATACACTGCAGCAGTGTGTTGAGAAGCGGCTATCCTTTTTTGCTCTTCTAAAAAATAGTTCTGTTGTTTTCGAATTTTTTCATCATGTAGCAAAAGGGTAGTTACATCTATCATCGCTGCTATCACCTTATCTGTCAGTCCCATTTTTTCTAGCAGATCGATCTCATGGAGAGTAAACTTTTTATAGGGACTTTCTTGTTGCTTAATCATGGATAAAAGGATTAGCTCACTTTTACCATTTTTGAGATATTCCCGTATATCTCCTACTTTTAAACCCTTGGGGCCTATCATAGCTAACTTTAACGGTTCATCTTTGATATAGTAAACTGCTTGCGGATGATTGTCGGTATACTCTTTTAATCCCTTGTAGTCTTTATTGGCCTCTAATTTATCGACATCCTTTTGAAGCTTGGCAGATTGCCATGGCTGGTTTACTGCATCTGCTTTGTTTTGTTTTTTAATCGGCTCTTCTGCTAAGGGCTGCATCTTGGGTTTAGTATCTCCATTTGCATATGCAAATTTGCTGGATTTATCAATAGGAACGACTACAACTGCCTTGCTGGCGCAAGCGGTAAATAATGTCGCAAGCAAGGCCAGTAAACTGAGTTTGGCAAATAAATATTTCATATAACTACTTTCATTGATGATGATTATTTGGTAAGCGTATAATTACCTTTTAGTAAAATGTTGTAAAATGTTTCTTTGGAGGTAAAGCCTGACTCATCTGTAACTCCATGAGGATTACAGGTGATTATGTAATATGTAGCCTTTGGTATGGGCATAAATCTTAGACCTTGCAGTGGTCTTGCGGATCCGGCAAATGAATCATGAGAGAGTGTTAAAGATAACTCAGACGTAGCAGGTGCCTTAAAAATTGTATACTGCAGTCCACCGACTTTAGCTACTTGCACATCATTGGCGGAAATATTTAAAGTATACATACCTCTGTCCAGTTCTGTAATTAGGCTATTTATTCCCAAACTAGTTATCTCTGCATTGTTAATAGTGCAGGCTCCCATCGGATCTAATGCCCAATAAAATAAAGCTTCATTCTCCGATGGTTTCATCGAGGTCATCGCTTTGTATTCAGGTGTGCCGACCCCTATGCTGCGCATACCACATCCAGTAAGTATCAAAACCAGTACGATTAAACTAGCAAATTTCATTTTACTACTCTTTAAATAATATTTGTTATACCATTTTATACCTGCTAAACTTAAAACATAATGTAAATTCGGTTGTCGGCATCTGTTCACAACTCAACTTTTTCCTATCTTCACTCTTGTTAACAATAAATCCAATTAGAAGCCAAATCACATCATTCTCTCAGCAATTTAGTGTTAATCTATCACAATAAAAACTTTAGAGGGATATATTTGAGCAAGAAGCAAGACAAAGAGTTTGAAGAAGCCGTAAGACTTATCATACAAAGCGTGGGTGAAAACCCTTTGCGCGAAGGGCTTTTAAAGACGCCGGAGCGTGTTCGAAAGGCATATGAATTTATGTATGGCGGATATAAAGAGGACGCCAACGAGATACTCAACTCCGCACTCTTTACAAGCAGTAACGATGAGATGGTGGTCATTAAAGATATAGAGGTTTATTCTACATGCGAACATCATCTTCTTCCTATCATCGGCCGAGCTCATGTTGCTTATATACCAGACGGGAAGGTTGTGGGGCTTTCAAAGATACCCCGAGTGGTGAACGTGTTTGCACGCCGGATGCAGATACAAGAGCAGTTGACCGAACAGATCGCAGATGCTATCATGCAGACCATCAAGCCAAAAGGTGTAGCCGTCGTCATTCAGGCCCGTCACATGTGTATGGAGATGCGCGGAGTGGAAAAGATAAACTCCACGACGACATCAAGCGCGCTCAGAGGACTTTTCAAAAGTGATGAGAAGACCCGTGCGGAGTTTTTCTCTCTCATCAATGCGCCTATCGGAAATCGCTACTAAAAGTGAGGACATATGCCCTTTAAATCACTTAAATCGAAACTCTCTTCAAAAAACTACTCTACCTCATTTGGAGAGGTCATCAAGATAAATGCCAATGTTATCACGGCAAGAGGGCTGCATGTAAGCATCGGAGATATGGTCCGTATCATCTCAAGCAGTTCCGATCTGGAAACTACCGGAATGGTGACAGAGATAGACGATGCCGTTTTTTATATTACCCCTTTTAGTTTTGTTGAGGGATTTTGTTCGCAGGATAAGGTGTATCAAGACTCAAACGGTATGAACATACCGGTCAGCGAAGCGCTTTTGGGGCGTGTCGTCGATCCGTTTATGAAACCCATAGACGGCAAAGGTCAGGTAAAGTCGGATAGATTGAACCCTATCATCAAATCTCCTATAGAAGCGATGAAACGCGGAATGATAAATGAGGTATTTAGTGTCGGCGTGAAAACGATAGACGGCTTTTTGACATGCGGAAAAGGGCAGAAACTCGGTATCTTTGCGGGAAGCGGTGTCGGTAAATCGACGTTGATGGGAATGATCGTGCGGGGAAGCCAGGCGCCCATAAAAGTTGTAGCGCTCATCGGAGAACGCGGACGCGAAGTTCCCGAATTCATAGAGAAAAATCTCGGTGGGAACCTGGAGAACACCGTAATCGTCGTAGCGACTTCGGATGATTCTCCTTTGATGCGTAAGTACGGAGCATTTTCGGCTATGAGCGTTGCGGAATATTTTAAAGATATGGGGCATGACGTGCTTTTCATCATGGATTCCGTCACCCGTTTTGCGATGGCTCAGCGCGAAATAGGTCTGGCTCTTGGTGAACCGCCTACCTCAAAAGGGTATCCGCCTTCATCTTTAACACTTTTGCCGCAGCTGATGGAAAGGGCAGGAAAAGAGGAGGGCAAAGGCTCTATTACCGCCTTTTTCACGGTGCTTACGGAAGGCGACGATATGAGCGATCCCATCGCCGATCAATCGCGTTCTATTTTAGACGGGCATATCGTACTTTCCCGCGAGCTTACGGACTTTGGTATCTATCCTCCTATAAACATACTCAATTCGGCATCGAGGGTCATGACGGATATCATCGAAGAGGATCATTTTAAAGCGGCAATAAAGTTCAGACGTCTTTACACTCTGCTTCAGGAAAATGAAACGCTTATACGTATCGGCGCCTATACAAAAGGTAGTGACAAAGAACTGGACGAGGCTATTGCAAAAAAAGAGACCATGGAGGCGTTCATGAGCCAAAAAGCCGCGAATCAAAGTGAGTTTGACAAAACGGTTGAAGAGCTTATTGTCCTAATGAAGTAGGAGTTAAAAGGAAAAAATCAGGCTAAAAGACTTGGTCCGGGCTTGCCGGTGAAGTATCCTTGGGAATAATCTATTCCATGCTCGATCACGGCTTGATATATAGATTCGCTGCTTACAAATTCGGCGATAGTTTTTGCGCCTATCTTTTTGGAGAACTCCACGATAGTTTCGATGATGATACTGTGGCGGGTGTTGTTTGAGATACCCTGTATCAAAGAACCGTCGATCTTTATATAATCTACGTTAAGATTTAGTATGTTTTCAAAATTTGAGTACCCCGTTCCAAAATCGTCTATGGCGATCTTGACGCCCAATTTTTTCGCTTTTGCTATAAATTCCGCAACCTCTGCATAGTTTTCGATCTCTTCATATTCAAGGATCTCAAAGATAATACGAGATGCGGTGCCCGTTTCTGTAATGATCTCAAGGATATCATTTACCGTATTTTGATGTTCGATATCACTTTTTGAAAGATTTATGGAGAACTGTTCTTTACGTGTAGAGAAGAGTTCACAGGATTGACGTACTACCTCTTTTGTTATCGCGGGATAAAGCTTTGTCTTTTTTGCAAGAGCTAAAAACTCTGCAGGAGGGATGATATTACCTTGAGAATCGATCAGACGAACAAGAGTCTCATATTCGCCGACCGTATTCGTATGTAAGTTTACGATAGGCTGATAGTAGCATATTATACGGTTATTGGCGAGTGCATCGCGTATGGTAGCGGTCATCGCAATGTTCTTATGAAGTATCTCTTCCACATTATCCTCTTCCTCATACAGAAGGATCGATTTTTTCTGCTCTTTTGCCCGATGCAAAGCGATATCTGCACGGGTTAAAAGCTTGTCGTTGCCGATCGCGATACCGGCTGTCATTCTTATGCTGAATGTTTCGTTATCGACGATAAAGACCTTTTCTTCAATGGATTGCAGCAGATTCGTGACGTGCTTATGAATATTTTTCCAGGAGATATCTTCTTTATAAAGAACGACAAACTCGTCGCCGCCAATGCGATAAGCGCTTATTTTCATCTCTTTGAACCACTCTCCAACCTGTTTTAAGATAGAGTCTCCTATGGAGATACCGAAAAAATCGTTGATCTCTTTAAAAAGGTCTATATTTAAAATAGCACATGCCATAGGAGCAGCATCTTGTAGCACTTCTGTAAGTTTTTGGCGGTTTGGCAGGTTCGTAAGACTGTCGTAATATGCCAGTTGAAAGACTTTGTCTTCGTTCTCTTTAAGTTTTGAAATATCGAGTACGGCGCTGACACGAATGGATTTACCAGCAAGGAGCATATCTCTTCCGCGTACGATCGCCGGAAAAGCAGAGCCGTCACTGCGCTGCATCCAGATCTCATAGGGATCTTTGTCGGGTATTTTGATCATACTTTTTGCGAGTTCTCGGCACTGTGGGGCGATAAACTCTTTTATATCCCTACCCAAGATATTGTCTTTGTCATATTTGAACATATTGATCATCGCACTGTTGGCATATATGCAGCATCTGTCTTCATCTAGGATGATCAGGCCCTCTATGGTCGAGTTTATAAGAGTGATAAATGTTTGAAGGGTAGTTTCTTGTTCAAACGCATCTGCTTGTTCATGAGTTTTTTCCATTGCTACCTTCCTTTCATCGCCCAAAGTAAATTATTGCCGAGACTTTGCTGATTGCTTTATAGAGATTTACTGTCAAATTTGTGCGGCTCGATTTTCCGTTTTTTGCATTTTATCTAAAAATAGTACGGATTCGATTACAATCAAATAATATTATTGTACTTAACGTACAAAAATATACTGTAAAACAAGTTATATTGACTTGTATAATACAATAAATATGAAGAGATTATGTATCATAACTACAAAAAAGTAGGTTAAATGAGCTATGGAAGTGTATGAAAAAATAAATTTATACTTAAGAGACAGAAAGATGTCGAAAAAAGAGTTCGCCAAAAAGCTGATTCTACTGGATGTCAAACTAAAAAATACAGGCAACATTCCTTCAGAAAATACTATTTATGCATATTTAAACGGCAGAATAGGAATAAAAATAGAACTTATTCCATCCATTGCGGAAGTTTTGAATATACCAGAACAACTGTTGTTTGATGACAGCTTTAGAGCGAGAAAGATATTTTTGAAACATATTTCAGAATCGATCACGGCAAAAGAGAAAGAGTTGTTACAATCTTCGTTATGCAAAGAAAGAGCCCTTGTAAACAAGATGGAAACGGATAAGTTTTATAAGATACAAGACCTGCTTGTTTATGCTCCTGAAATGTTTTTAGAAAAGCTTGAATCGATTTTACGAGAGTATAGGGATTTGACTTTAAAATTTAGGTAGATGTATCAGTTATACAGAGTATCGAGCATCAGTTGTATAGATGTTCGTCCGTTAAAGACATTTTTGCCGACCGTATAGCTGCAAGTGATCTTTTTGTCGCCGGGAACTTCCAAAACCTGTCTGAATGCCACTATCTCCAATATTTTTTTGTCGTAAGGATGGATCTTTATATTTAGCCTGCTGTGCGATCTGTCTGCACCGAAAAGTTTTATGCTTTGAAGCCGAGCGTCTCTTATAAGGAATTTTGGACGGGGATTTCCCTCTCCGTAGGGCTCGAACTTTTCAAGTATGTCAAGCAGTTCAAAATTTATGGCATCACTTTCAAGTTCACCAAGTATGTTCTCTTTGGGCAGAAAATCGTTCGGATCTATTTTCGATGCTTCCTCGTTTATCGCTCTTTTAAATGCCTCTATTTTGTCTTCTCGCAAACTGAGTCCTGCCGCCATTTTGTGTCCGCCGAACTTTTCCAAAAGATTTTTTTGAGAATCTATAAGAGAGAATATATCCACATCACCTATGCTTCTTGCACTGCCTTTTGCGATTCCGTTGTGTACGTTTAAAACGATGGAAGGTTTTTTAAATTTATTGACCAGTCTGGAAGCGACGATCCCGACGACACCTTCATGCCAATCTTTTCCTGCGACGACGATCACTTTGTCGTTTTGATCTACAAAGAGGCTTGCCGTTTGTGCCGTTTGTGCTTCTGTCGATTTTCTGATGTTGTTGAGATTGTTGAGCGTTTCAAAGCGCTGCGCCGCCGACTCATAAGTTTCTGCTGTCAAGAACTCCAATGCGATCGAAGCGTCTTCCAGTCTTCCCGCGGAGTTTATACGCGGTGCGATGCTAAAGGCTATGTCTTCTGAAGAGATGACGGCTTTATTCAAAAACTCTTTGATAATGATCGATGAAGGCCGAGGAGAAGATGCCATCTGCTTTAGACCCTCTTGAACGATCGCACGGTTTATGTTTTGCAGCGGCATGACATCTGCGATCACGGCAAGGGCGACGAGATCCAGGTACTGTTTCATATCTATCTGAACTCCGAGCTCTTTTTTTACGAGTCCCAGCAGCAGCCAAGCCACTTGTGCTCCGCATATCTCTTTAAACGGATAGGTGCATCCGTCGAGTTTGGGGTTCACTATGGCAAAGGCATCAGGGAGCTGCCGGGAAGGAGTGTGGTGATCGGTTATGATGAGGTCGATACCTCTTTCTTTGCATATGCGCGCGGCGTCAACGGCGGTTATACCGTTGTCCACGGTTATAACCAAGTCCGCATTGATCCTTTGTAAAATATTTTCGTTTATGCCGTAGCCGTCTGCGAATCTGTTCGGTATTATCGCGTTAAGCGGATAGCCGATCTCACGGAAAAAAAGTACCATGATGGAAGTGGAAGTCACTCCGTCGACGTCGTAATCGCCGACAAGCGTGATCTTTTCTCCGTTTTTAACCGCATCGGCGATTCTTTGTGCCGCTTTTTTCGAATTTTTTAAAAGTGTAGGAGACGGAATATCTTTTAATCTCTTATGACCGTCGGCAAAACGATCTGCTAGCAGCCGATAAACTTTATCGGCCGTCAGCAGGGGGATATCAAGAAATATGTTCAAGAGTCGCTTTTACAAATGCTAGGATAGTAGGGTTTGGTGTTTGTAGACGCGATGTAAATTCCGGATGAAACTGTACGCCCAAAAACCATGGATGATCCTGTACCTCTACCGTTTCGATAAGGCCGTTTGATTCGCCCGTGACTATCATCCCCGCATCTTCAAGTGCTTGTCGGTAGGCGGGATTTGCTTCATAACGGTGGCGGTGGCGCTCATATATGACCTTTTCGCCGTTGTACGCATTGCGAAGTATAGAGCCCTCTTTCGTTTCACACGGATACTCGCCAAGACGAAGTGTTCCGCCCATCGGAGATGTATGTGTGCGCAGTTGTTTGTTTCCGCTTTGATCCAAGAAGTTGTCTATAAGATATATCATCGGATACGGGGTGTTTTCATCGAACTCCGTGGAGTTCGCGCCTTTATAACCGAGTACGTTTCTGGCATATTCGACGAGCGTTAGCTGCATGCCCAGACATATCCCCAAATACGGTATTTTATTTGTGCGCGCATAGTTGATGGCCTGGATCTTGCCTTCAACTCCGCGGTTGCCAAAACCGCCTGCAACGAGAATAGAGTCACAGTCGCTTAGAAGTGTTTCGGCACTTTTCTCTTCTATCTCTTCGCTGTCGACCCATACTATATCGACGCGGGTATCAAGATGTGCCCCTGAGTGAATGAGTGATTCTGTTAGGGACTTATACGATTCTTTTAGTTGAAGATATTTGCCGACGAATCCTAAAACTATGCGGTTTTTCGGCTGCACTATCTTTTTGACCAGATCGTCCCATCTTTCCATATCGGGGTTAAGTTCGCCGAGTCCCAGCTCTTTTGCTATCGGGTTTAGGATGTTTTGTCTTAAAAAAGACATCGGAACATCGTAGATAGTGGCTGCGTCAAGCGCTTCGATAACACTGTCCTGACTAACATCACAGCTCATTGCAAGTTTTTTCTTGAACGTTTTTGGAAGTACGTTCTCGCTTCTTGCAATGATCATATGAGGAGAGATACCGATACGACGAAGCTCTTGGACCGAGTGCTGAGTCGGCTTGCTTTTGAGCTCTCCCGCGGCTTTGATGTACGGGATAAGCGCGACGTGGGCAAAAAAAGTGCCTTCGACCTCTTCGTCATGTTTCATCTGGCGGATAGCTTCCATAAAAGGAAGCCCTTCGATATCGCCTACTGTTCCGCCGAGTTCGACGATAAGGACGTCGCGTTCTTCGCCGGCTTTTTTGATACGGCTTACGATCTCGCCTACGATGTGCGGAACGACCTGTATGGTCTGCCCGAGATATCCGCCGCTTCTTTCACGTTCGATCACCGAAAGATAGACCTGCCCCGTCGTAAAGTTGCTTGATTTTAAAAAAGACGTATCTAAAAATCTTTCATAGTTACCGATATCCAGATCCGTCTCTGCACCGTCTTTTGTGACAAAAACCTCTCCATGCTCCAGGGGACTCATGGTACCGGGATCGACATTGATGTAAGGATCAATCTTTAGCATTCCTACATTTACACCGGCGTGTTTCAACAGAGTTCCTATACTGGCCGCAGTAATTCCCTTTCCAAGAGAGCTTAAAACTCCTCCGGTTACAAAAATGTATTTAGTCATGCACAAACCTTACTTTAGTAAATAATTAGGCGATTATATTAAAAAATCTCTTAAAACTCTATATGGAGGCTGATTAAGCTGATATAATTAGCAGATAATTATGGAGGATGAATGCAAGAGGCCGTCTTATATATTTCAATCGCTTTGGGTATATCCACCGTTATTAATATCGTACTCAAACATTACGGGATCTCACAGATCATCGGTTATATTTTAACGGGTACGATCATTAGTCATGCTTTTGGATTGGCAGGCAATGCTCATAGTGCACTTCTCGATCAGATCGGTGAATTCGGCATTGTCTTTTTGATGTTCACCATAGGGCTGGAAATATCTTTGGCCAAAATGAACTCGATGAAACTGTTTATATTCGGCAACGGATTTATGCAGGTCGGTTTTACGTCGCTCGTGATCTTTGCGATCACCTATTATCTGTTTCATCTTGACTATATGTCTTCGCTTATTATTGCGCTTTCGTTTTCCATGTCGTCTACGGCAGTCGTTTTAACGTATCTGAAAAACTCTAAAAACATATACACCTCTTACGGGCAGAGATCGACGGGAATCTTGATCTTCCAAGACATTGCGGTCATCCCGATACTTATTCTTATCGGTATTTTGACCAATGAGGGCGGTGAAGATATCTATACGATCCTGTTTCATACGTTCGTAAGTGCGGCCATCGTATTGTTTTTGCTCTTGGTCGTAGGTAAAAAAGTGATATCTTGGCTATTGCAGTTCTCTGCGACATCTGAGCTGGACGAGCTGTTCATGGGCTCTGTCTTGTTTGTGGTAACCGGAGCGTCACTTATAGCGCATTATCTGGGATTTACGTATTCTCTGGGCGCGTTTGTCGCCGGCATGGTCATAGCCGAAACGAAGTACCACTATAAGGTCGAAGCAGATATAGCTCCGTTTAAAGACATGCTGCTTGGAACGTTCTTCATAGTGGTCGGGATGAAGATAAACATCTCTCTTTTTATCGACAACATCTCTTTGATTTTTGCCATATTCGCCATGGTCCTTTTGCTAAAAACCCTTATCACTTTCATTGTCATCAGAATAACGTCGACGAACTCCATATCTTTTAAAACGGCGCTTTCCATTTCTCAAGTCGGAGAGTTCTCGTTCGTCATTTTCGCTATCGCTTCCATGGGCGGGATCATTAAAGACGAACTGAGTCAGCTTCTGGTCTTGGTCGTCATCTTGTCCATGGTGCTGACACCTTTTTTCATATCAAAAGTAAGATCTATTTCAAGAATGTTTTTTAAAGAGAACATGTCCGTACCGGAAGTCTCGAATCTTCCGAACAGAAAAGATCATATCATCGTCTGCGGCTACGGCTCGGTCGGCAAATATGTTTCTCAACAGCTTAATGAATACGGAACGAACTATATAGTCGTGGACAACAACCCCAAAAACGTAAAACGAGCGGTAAAGGATGGAATGGAAGCCTATCTGGGTGATATGTCAAAACGTTCCATCTTAGAAGCGATACATGTAAAGGAGTGTGCGATAATCATCGTTACACTTGATAACGTAGAGAAGAAAAGACTTATCTGTGAAGCTATCGTAAAGCAGACAAACGATGCGAACATCATAGTAAAAGTGGTTTCTGCGGAGGAGGGCTACAAGCTGGAAAAACTGAATATTTCTATGATCGTGGATTCAAAAGTCGAAGTCGCGAGAGTCTTGGTCGAGAGGGTGATGACCTGTCAGCTAAAAATATAGGGGGGGCAAAAGAGCTGATCTCTGACACAAAGTGTCAAGCTTTAGCTACGCTAGTTATTAGTTCCCTCTTGAACCCGGTTTTATGGCTTCGCTTCCCGCCTGACACATAGGACAAGCATCCGATGAATACATTTCAAAAGTAAAGTCCGCAAGTGCGAAGAACGGAATGTCTTGAGGCAGCTTGCAGTTTGGCTTGGTCGTTACGTCGCTGTTCTCGCGTTTACAAAATCCGCGGTTTGCTAAAGCTGCGACACCGACAATCTTTCCGCCTAAAGATTCGACGACTCGTGCTGCTTCCATTGCAGAACCGCCTGTCGTGATGATATCTTCGCACATCAGGACTCTTTCATCTTTACTTACTTCAAAACCGCGGCGGATGCTCATTTCGCCGTTTACCCGTTCTGCAAAGATATACCTGCATTCAAGTGCTTGCGCAAGGGCATATCCTGCGATCAGTCCGCCAAGGGCAGGTGCGCAGACGGTATCTATCTTTAAACCGCTCTCTTTTATTTGTGCAGCCAAAGCCGTCGCCAAAAGATTTGCGGTCTTTGGATCCTCTAAGACTTTTGCGGATTGCAGATAATATTCTGAATGATTGCCTGAACTCAGTTTGAAATGTCCATGTAAAAGGGCATTCGCATCCATATAGATTTGTTTGATATCCATTGAATTTTCCTAGTGTTGAGTATATTAAAGAGCATCTATGATGCGTGAGTTCCCTGCTGAAGAGAACTAAATGCTAACGCAGCCAAAGTGACTTTGTTGCTTTGGCGTATTAAACTTTAAGGATTTCCGCTTCTTTTGTTTTTAGTATCGAATCTATCTCTGCGGTGTATTTATCTGTGAGTTTTTGGACATTGTCCTGAGCAGATTTTGATTCATCGGTTGTGATCTCTTTATCTTTTTCAAGCTTTTTGATCTTATCGTTTGCGTTGCGTCTGTCGTTTCTTACGGCAACTTTCGCGTTTTCTCCCATGACTTTCATCTGTTTAACGCTTTCTTGACGTTGTTCGACCGTCATTGGAGGGAAAAACAGTTTGATCGTATCACCGTCGTTGTTCGGGTTCACGCCGATATTTGCTTTGGCGATCGCGCTTTCGATATCTCCTAAAAGATTTTTTTCCCAAGGGTTGACAACTATCGTTGTAGCATCGGTCGCCAAAACGGAGCCGACCTGATCAAGCGGGGTCATCGTACCGTAATAATCAATTTTAATATTGTCTAAAACCTGAACGGTCACCTTACCGGTACGAAGCGTTTTAAAATCATGCATCATATGTTCGATGCTTTTTTTCATTTTTGTTTCACATTCATTAAATATTTCGTTTAACATAGGACCCCTTTTGAAAGTGTGGTATACAGTTGATAAAATTGTAGCAAAATGGTTTTAAAAAAGAGTTGAGTGCGGATATGATCCCGCACTTTATTTTGTAGCGTTGTTTTGTTTTGCTGCGGCAGGTGCGACAGGCGCTTCAACGACATTGCTTTCTTTTACCGTATCGACTACCGATTCGCTTTTAGCCTTAGAATAAAAATAGCCAAGAGCGATAGTGTTTACCAAAAATAGAAAACCTATAGTGAAAGTAGCTTTTGCTAAAAAGCTACCCGGTCCTTTAGCTCCGAAAACGGACTCGTTTGAGCCGCTATACGCGCCTAATCCTATGCTAGAACTTTTTTGTAAAAGTACAACGATCACGATTGCAATTACGAGTACAATCTGAACAATAAGCAAAAAGCCTGTAGTCATATAAATCCCTCTGCTATCTTCGGCTTATTAAAGCTGTGATAGAATATATAAAAGTTGCGAATTATATCCAAATAATAGTAAAGATGTAAAATATAAAGCTGTAATTGGCTATAATTGCGTTAACTTCAATTAAAAGAATATGTATGAAAACTATCAAAACTATATCGATTTTGTTGATATTGCTTGTAGGAGCTTTTACATATTACAATCTGCATTCGTCGGGCGGGAAGGAAGCTCATAAGTATGAGCAAAAATCAAAACCTCTCATAGCTCTTAGTACTTATGCTCTTTATGATGCGGCAAAAAACATCGCAGGCGACAGCATGGAGTGTTTTTGTGTGCTTCCTTACGGTGTCGAAGTTCATGATTTTGAACCCACGCCAAAGCTAATGGCAAAACTTCATGATTCGGATCTTGTCGTTTACAGCGGAGCCGGTCTGGAGCCTTGGACGCATACTTTTGAAGATGAAAAGAACGGACTCGATATGAGCGGATATGTAAAGCTTTTGGATGCGGCTCATCATGAGGATGAAAAAGAAGGGCACCGTCATGAGCTTCAATTCGATCCGCACTACTGGCTTGACGTCGATAATATGATAACGGCCGTAAACGTTCTCAAAGAAAAGTTCACCAAGATTCTGCCCGCGAATAAAGAGCTTTACAGTGCGAATGCAGAAGCATATATCGCAAAGCTAAAAGAGATAGATGTTCAATACAGGCAAAAGATGAGCGCGTGTAAACTCGATACGATCGTGGTCGATCACAACGCATTCTCGTACCTTGCGGTAAAATACGGCTTTCATGTCGAATCCGTCAGCGGACTTTCACCCGATGCTCAGCCGAGCGCAAAAGTGATGAACAGCATCATAGACAAAGTGAAAGACAAAAACATAAGTACGATATTCTTTGAGTCATTTGCAAGCGATAAGGTCATAAATGCTATTGCGGAAGATACAAAAGTAACAGTCGATATGCTTCAGCCTATCGCAAATATAACGAAAAAAGAATCCGAGGAGGGTGCTACGTATTATTCGCTGATGATTCAAAACCTGCAAAAAATATCGGAGGCCAGAGAGTGCCGATAAAATTTGAAGTACCTATCTTTGACGTTTCATCACTCGGGTTCAGGGTGAACTCGCAAAGTATCTTGGAATCGCTTTCTTTTAAGATATTTTCCGGTGAATATGATGCGATCATAGGACCAAACGGAGGCGGCAAGACGACTCTTATCCGTCTGCTTTTGGGTTTGGAGAAACCCAGCAGCGGAAGTGTAAAGATATTCGGTAAAAAGATAGAGGAGTTTAAAGAGTGGGACAAGATAGGTTATGTCCCGCAGCGTGCATCTCATGTCGATATCACGTTTCCTGCTACGGTGCTAGACGTCGTCA
Source organism: Sulfurimonas sp. HSL-1716 (assembly GCF_039645975.1). Classification (NCBI taxonomy): domain Bacteria; kingdom Pseudomonadati; phylum Campylobacterota; class Epsilonproteobacteria; order Campylobacterales; family Sulfurimonadaceae; genus Hydrocurvibacter; species Hydrocurvibacter sulfurireducens. Next base: position 2,228,555 of record NZ_CP147918.1, on the reverse strand, counting down.
AGATGGGTAGAACCGCCAAAAGAGGTTTTTTTGCGAGGTACTCCGCTGAAGATGCGGCTTGTGTTGAAGACGCTATGAGAAAGATGGATGTCCTGGATATCAAAGAGAAGATGATAGGCACTCTTTCAGGCGGACAACGACAAAGAGTGATGATAGCGCGCGCACTTGCTTCAAAACCGGAAGTTCTTATTCTTGATGAGCCAAATACCGGGGTAGATGTAAAGTCACAGCAAAGATTTTATGAACTTCTAAGAGGTCTGAACAAAGACGAGAAGATCACGATCATTTTCATTACCCACGATATCGGTGTGATCGCCGACGATATCAAAAGACTTTTTACGATAAATAGAAAACTGCTGACTTGTAATAATCCAAAAGAAGCGATAAGCTGTGAAGAGATGAGTCGGCTGTACGGTGTCGATGCGCATCTTCTTTATCACCACCATCACCATCATTAAGGTATTTTCTGTATGTTTGAATACGATTTTATGCAAAGAGCATTTTTAGCCGGGTTTATTATCGCAACACTTGCTTCCATCAGCGGTTCGTTCGTTGTTTTAAAACGCTATTCGATGATGACCGAGACCCTGGCACACTCCGCACTTGTAGGTGTCGCCGTAGGGCTTTTCGCAGGATTTTCTCCGCTTTGGATGGCAGTGTTCATGGCAATATTCAGTGCATGGCTTATAGAATACCTAAGAAGTACGTTTCATCTTTACTCTGATGCAATACTTGCGATCTTTCTCTCGGGCGGTCTTGCTCTTGCCATCATCATCGTATCGCTCGGCGGTGCGTTTAACAACTCTTTGTTCAGTTATCTTTTCGGTTCCATTCTAGCCGTCAGCAATGACGACCTGATAACTATGGCGGTATTTGGTTCTATCTCACTTATCCTTTTGCTCGGTTTTTCAAAAGAGCTTTTTTTTATATCGTATGATGAAGAGGTCGCACATACAAGCGGCATAAAGGTAAAAATGCTGAACTATCTTCTTGTCACCGTCGTCGCAGTGATCATCGCGCTTTCAATAAGAGTTGTAGGCACTCTTCTTATCGGTGCACTTATGGTCATACCGAGTATCGCTGCGCTGCAGTACAGACAAGGATTTTTAAAGACGGTCTTGATCTCTTTGGCTTTTGCTCTTCTCTCAGTGATCATAGGTATGACGCTTTCATATTACTATTCACTGCCTTCGGGAGCCACTATAGTCATGTGCGTGATTCTGTTTTTTATTATATCGCTGGTCGTAAATAAAAGATGAAAATAAGTCGTGAGTTTTCAAAGTATGCGCGAGAGTATCCGAAGTTCAATCAGATACAGGAAAAAGTCGCAAAGAAACTTATAACATCTCTTAGAGGCAAGCCCAAAAAGATCTTGGATCTTGGATGCGGAAGCGGAGCCATCTATAATCTTTTAGACTGGAAGCCGGAGAAGTTTGTCGGCGTCGATTTTTCGCATAAGATGTTAGAACTTCATCCAAAAGCTTCTAACGTCAGATGTATATTGGGCGACTTTAACGATGCTGCGCTTTTTGAAGATCTTTTGAAAGAGGATTTCGATTATGTCGTATCGGCTTCGGCTTTGCAGTGGGCGGAGGATTTAAAAAGCGTATTTGAACACATAGCAAGGTTTGATGTTCCGTTCTCTTTGGTGCTTTTTACTTCCGGTACGTTCGCTGCCGTAAACAAGACGGCAAAAATAGATCCGATCACGCCTTCAAAAGAGCAAGTCATCGAGTTGGCGGCAAAGTGTCTCAAAGCGGATATAGAGATCGTGAACTATTCATTAGAGTTTGAAAGCGTACGCGATATGTTCAAGTATATTAAAAAAAGCGGGGTAAGCGCAGGGCGTAACGTGCTTGATTATAAACAAACCAAAAGACTTATGGATGAGTATCCGCTAAATTATCTGGAGTTTGAAGTCGTTTATATAAACTCTTTTTCCAAGGCGTAAAGCGTATAGCGTATATGTTTGAAGTTTTCCGAGAGTGTTGGATCGGCTAATTTATATATTTCTTCTAAGACGCGGGAGGATTCCTGTGCTCTTTTGAAGTTCGCGGTTATGATATTTTGAAGGCTTTGTCTATTCATTTCCGAAGGAGTTGAAGGACGAAGGACGTCGTTCATACTGTCCCTTCCGTTTAGCAGCGGTTTTAGATCATCTATCTTTGCAAGATGACGAAGCTCTTTGAGTTTTAAAGAGAGCTCTTTGTTGTTATCTCTGTATCTCGCTATATCCTCGACGACGCGTATTCCCTCTTTAAGACGGTTGAGATTTGCATCGCACACCCGAAAAAGATCGGGTGTAAGTTCGTTAGTCATCGCTTGAGCCAAAGATGCCAAATAGCTGCAAAAGCGTTATAAACAGATTGAAAAAATCCAGATATAAAGCGATTGCACCGTCCATCGGTGTCTCATACGCGCCGCTTATGACGTTTTGCGTATCATGGATGACCATTACGCTTATGACAAGCAGGAAAGCGGCTTGAATAAACAGGAATATAGCCGGACTGTGAATGAAAAACACGTTTATCAGTGAAAATCCAAGGATCACAAAAAAAGCTATAATCAACGGTTTGCTGTATGTAGTAAAATCTTTAGTCGTTTTTATCGCAAAAAAGCTCAATGCTCCAAAAAGAGCGGATGTCATTAAAAAAGCGTTCGCGACTAAAGCACCGCCGCCTTTCATTCCTAGAATATGACTTAAAAGCGGAGTTATTATAATACCGCTGACAAATGTGAAAGCAAAAAGTGCGATCATATTTATACCGGGCTTATTTTTTACCATATTCAAGCCAAACATCCCAAATAGCATCCAAGGGATAGCTATAAACCAGTAACTTGCCGCAACAGCGCCCGCAAATGGAATTCCTACATACGCACCGACCGCAGCAGCAAGCATAGATGCAGCGAATAGTTTGTACGTTTCTTTTACAAAAGAGACGGTCTGTGCTTCAGTACGACGCACAGCTTCAAAGCCGAATGAAGTAGATCTTGCATAATCTCTATCATATAATCCCATATATTTCTCCTATTATTATAGTGCAGTATTATAATATAGTTTTTCGCACATATAATTTACAAGTGAAATATATACTAAATTTATGAATGATTAGTTAACAAAAATTGAACGTAACAGAGTTAATTTTATACAATTTGTACAAATTCAAAAATTTCTATAAGATTCTTCCAAAAACCTCTTGACAATGGATAGATTTTTCCCTATAATTCCCGTCCACAAACGAAGAGACCTAAAGTTTAGGGATTTAAAGAGAGATAAGAATTTCACGTTTGAGATCATTGAAAACTAAGCAAGTAGACGACGGGGACGGCTAACGAGAGTTAGGGTTGTCGGAAGTTTACTTAAAGATAACTATAACATAACCGTCTATTTAATACTATTTATTAAATGGATACTTTTTAAAAAATAAAGCCAATGATTTTTATCTTGGGCTTTGGTTCAAATAATTCAATTATGGAGAGTTTGATCCTGGCTCAGAGTGAACGCTGGCGGCGTGCTTAACACATGCAAGTCGAACGATGAATAAGAGCTTGCTCTTAGGATTAGTGGCGCACGGGTGAGTAATATATAGTTAATGTGCCCCAAAGACCGGGATAGCCACTGGAAACGGTGATTAATACTGGATACACCTTTTAAGCAGAAGCTTAAACGGGAAATGTTTTTTCGCTTTGGGATCAGACTATATCCTATCAGCTAGTTGGTGAGGTAAGGGCTCACCAAGGCAATGACGGGTAGCGGGTTTGAGAGGATGATCCGCCACACTGGTACTGAGACACGGACCAGACTCCTACGGGAGGCAGCAGTGAGGAATATTGCACAATGGGGGGAACCCTGATGCAGCAACGCCGCGTGGAGGATGACGCATTTCGGTGTGTAAACTCCTTTTATGAGTCAAGATAATGACGGTAGCTCATGAATAAGCACCGGCTAACTCCGTGCCAGCAGCCGCGGTAATACGGAGGGTGCAAGCGTTACTCGGAATCACTGGGCGTAAAGGACGCGTAGGCGGGTTGTCAAGTCAGGTGTGAAATCCTACAGCTTAACTGTAGAACTGCACTTGAAACTGGGAGCCTAGAGTATGGGAGGGGGAGATGGAATTAGTGGTGTAGGGGTAAAATCCGTAGATATCACTAGGAATACCGAAAGCGAAGGCGATCTCCTGGAACATAACTGACGCTAAGGCGTGAAAGCGTGGGGAGCAAACAGGATTAGATACCCTGGTAGTCCACGCCCTAAACGATGTTCACTAGTCGTCGGGATGCTTGTCATCTCGGTGATGCACCAAACGGATTAAGTGAACCGCCTGGGGAGTACGGTCGCAAGATTAAAACTCAAAGGAATAGACGGGGACCCGCACAAGTGGTGGAGCATGTGGTTTAATTCGAAGATACGCGAAGAACCTTACCTGGCCTTGACATTGATAGAATACTGTAGAGATACGGTAGTGCCTTTCGGGGAACTTGAAAACAGGTGCTGCACGGCTGTCGTCAGCTCGTGTCGTGAGATGTTGGGTTAAGTCCCGCAACGAGCGCAACCCTCGTCGTTAGTTGCTAACAGTTTGGCTGAGCACTCTAACGAGACTGCCTTCGTAAGGAGGAGGAAGGTGAGGACGACGTCAAGTCATCATGGCCCTTACGGCCAGGGCTACACACGTGCTACAATGGGGCGTACAGAGAGTTGCGATACCGCGAGGTGGAGCCAATCTCTTAAAGCGTCTCTCAGTTCGGATTGTTCTCTGCAACTCGAGAGCATGAAGCTGGAATCACTAGTAATCGTAGATCAGCATTGCTACGGTGAATACGTTCCCGGGTCTTGTACTCACCGCCCGTCACACCATGGGAGTTGATTTCACCCGAAATCGGGAAGCTAACCTTCGGGGGGCTACCGCTTACGGTGGAATTAGCGACTGGGGTGAAGTCGTAACAAGGTAACCGTAGGAGAACCTGCGGTTGGATCACCTCCTTTCTAGAGTAAAGAGATATCATTCGTTTGATATGCTCAATATAAAGAAAATCTCACACGAGAAAAAAATGTTAGTTGTTCAGTTGTCTGCTTGCTTAGTCCTGAGTGATCAGGCTGTATTATGATTACTTGATGGGGAATTAGCTCAGCTGGGAGAGCGACTGCCTTGCACGCAGTAGGTCAGCGGTTCGATCCCGCTATTCTCCACCATCTTTTCATTATAAAGTTTAACACCAGACCTACAGAGGTAGGTTTAGTGTTAGACTTTAAAAGTCTAAGAAGAGTTCATTAAATTAATATTGTCAAAGTCAACTAAAGTAAAGAATAAACAAGGTTTATTTTTGAAATAACAACTACAACAGATCGCTGTCTTATGTTAAGTAAGGCAGTGAGCGCAAATTAGAATAGTACGCCAAAGGAAGTAATTCCTTAGGCTGCGCTAACGCTAAGTTCTCTTCGACAGAGAGTCCAATCGCACTAGTGCGATGAGCTTACTGCTGAAGTAAACCCAGTGTTAACGTAGGTATTCGGACTTTGTTCGGATAACGTATCATATAAAAAAAAGATATTAAGGGCCATAGGTGGATGCCTTGGCTGGTAGAGGCGATGAAAGACGTACTAGGCTGCGAAAAGCCTCGGGGAGCTGCCAAGAAGCTTTGATCCGGGGATTTCTGAATGGGGCAACCCGGCATGGCGCGAGTCATGTCACCCTACGGGGGGCGAACGAAGGGAAGTGAAACATCTCAGTACCTTCAGGAAGAGAAATCAAACGAGATTCCCAAAGTAGCGGCGAGCGAAATGGGATTAGGACAAACCTGGTGCTTGCACTAGGGGTTGCGGACTGCATACGGTATTTGAGTCGATAGATGAGCCATTTGGAAAGATGGGCCATAGAGGGTGATAGCCCCATAATCGAAATCGACGATAAGCCAGCAGGATCCAGAGTAGGTCGGGACACGTGTTATCTTGACTGAAGCCGGGGGGACCACCCTCCAATCCTAAATACTACTACCAGACCGATAGTGAACCAGTACCGTGAGGGAAAGGTGAAAAGAACTGCGGTGAGCAGAGTGAAATAGAACCTGAAACCTATGGCTTACAATCATTCGGAGCACTATTATATATAAGTGTGACGGACTGCCTTTTGCATAATGAGCCTGCGAGTTGTGGTATCTGGCGAGGTTAAGCGAACGCGAAGCCGTAGCGAAAGCGAGTCTTAATAGGGCGACATAGTCAGATGCTGCAGACCCGAAACTGAGTGATCTATCCATGAGCAGGTTGAAGCTGGTGTAAGAGCCAGTGGAGGACCGAACCCATTGACGTTGAAAAGTCTCGGGATGACTTGTGGATAGGGGTGAAAGGCCAATCAAACTCAGTGATAGCTGGTTCTCTCCGAAATATATTTAGGTATAGCCTCGAGCATTAGCATACAGGGGTAGAGCACTGACAGGGCTAGGGCTGCCTACCGCGGTACCAAACCCTATCAAACTCCGAATACTGTATGTGCAACCTCGGGAGTCAGGCGGTGGGTGATAAAATCAATCGTCAAGAGGGGAACAACCCAGACTAGCAGCTAAGGTCCCAAAGTTACATCTGAGTGGAAAAGGATGTGGAGTTGCTGTGACAACCAGGAGGTTGGCTTAGAAGCAGCCATCCTTTAAAGAAAGCGTAACAGCTCACTGGTCTAGCGATTCTGCGCCGAAAATATAACGGGGCTAAGATGTACACCGAAGCTCTAGATTCATAGTTTACTATGAGTGGTAGGAGAGCGTTCCAAACAGCGTAGAAGCCATACCGGCAAGGAGTGGTGGAGCGTTTGGAAGTGAGCATGCAGGCATGAGTAGCGATAAAAGGGATGAGAATTCCCTTCGCCGTAAACCCAAGGTTTCCTACGCGATGCTCGTCATCGTAGGGTTAGTCGGGACCTAAGTCGAGTCCGAAAGGGGTAGACGATGGCAAATCGGTTAATATTCCGATACCGACGGTTGTTCATTTGAGTGATGGGGGGACGCATAGAGTTAAACGAGGTCACTGATGGAATAGTGGCTCGAAGGGTGTAGGATGATAAGCAGGCAAATCCGCTTATCGCGAATCCGAGACCTGACAGGCAATCCAATCTCTTCGGAGAGCGGGTTGAATCGTTGATACTGTCGTGCCGAGAAAAGCCTCTAAGCGAGAACAGCCGTTGCCCGTACCGTAAACCGACACAGGTGGGTGAGATGAGTATTCTAAGGCGCGTGGAAGAACCCTGGTTAAGGAACTCTGCAAACTAGCACCGTATCTTCGGTATAAGGTGTGCCTTAATCGTTAGGAGATTTACTCTCCAAAGCGATCAAAGGCCGCAGCAAAGTGTCCCTCCCGACTGTTTACCAAAAACACAGCACTCTGCTAACTCGTAAGAGGATGTATAGGGTGTGACGCCTGCCCGGTGCTTGAATGTTAAAAGGATTTGTTAGCTCTGCGAAGCATTGAATTGAAGCACAAGTAAACGGCGGCCGTAACTATAACGGTCCTAAGGTAGCGAAATTCCTTGTCGGTTAAATACCGACCTGCATGAATGGCGTAACGAGATGGGAGCTGTCTCAACCAGGGATCCAGTGAAATTGTAGTGGAGGTGAAAATTCCTCCTACCCGCGGAAAGACGGAAAGACCCCGTGCACCTTTACTATAGCTTGACATTGCTATTGGGATATCCATGTGCAGGATAGGTGGGAGCCGTTGATGTAGAAACGCCAGTTTTTACGGAGGCATCCTTGAGATACCACCCTTGGATATTCTGATAGCTAACTTGGTACGATTATCTCGTGCGAGGACAATGTCTGGTGGGTAGTTTGACTGGGGCGGTCGCCTCCTAAAAAGTAACGGAGGCTTACAAAGTTCGGCTCAGAAGGGTTGGAAATCCTTCGTAGAGTATAATGGCATAAGCCGGACTGACTGTGAGACAAACACGTCGAGCAGAGTCGAAAGACGGTCATAGTGATCCGGTGGTTCTGAGTGGAAGGGCCATCGCTCAAAGGATAAAAGGTACGCCGGGGATAACAGGCTGATCTCCCCCAAGAGCTCACATCGACGGGGAGGTTTGGCACCTCGATGTCGGCTCATCGCATCCTGGGGCTGGAGCAGGTCCCAAGGGTATGGCTGTTCGCCATTTAAAGCGGTACGCGAGCTGGGTTCAGAACGTCGTGAGACAGTTCGGTCCCTATCTTCCGTGGGCGTAGGAAAGTTGAGGAGAGCTGACCCTAGTACGAGAGGACCGGGTTGGACGTGCCACTGGTGCACCAGTTGTTCTGCCAAGAGCATCGCTGGGTAGCTACGCACGGATGTGATAACCGCTGAAAGCATCTAAGCGGGAAGCCAACTCCAAGATGAACTTTCCCTGAAGTACGCTTGAAGACTACAAGCTTGATAGGCTGGATGTGTACGCAGAGTAATCTGTTTAGCTGACCAGTACTAATAGTACGTTCGTCTTTTTTTTAGCTCACTGCCTTACTTAGTATAAGCAAAGTGGTCTGTTGTTGTAAATGTTGACTTTGATAATAAACTCCTCAAGTCCAAGCAGTTGGATATAAGCGCATCCCGGTGCTTTTATATCCGATTGTCTAGGTGGCTACAGAGAGAGGGAAACGCCTGGCCCCATTCCGAACCCAGAAGCTAAGCCTCCCATCGCTGATAATACTGCACCTTTCAGGTGTGGAAACGTAGGTCGCCGCCTAGTTATCGGATTTACCCTTCCTTTCAAATTATTTTTTTCCTTTGGCTCTTTATATTTATCGAAAAAACTTTTACAACCCACAATTCTATTTTTTTATAAATATTTCTTATTGTTTTAATTTAATTAACTCTGGTTTTGATACAATATCGTTATATAAACATATGGAATAATGATGAAAGAATACATAAAAGATCAAATAAAATCCTCATACGAAACAAAACAAAAAATATATGAGAACGACATGCTTATCGATATAATAGAAAAAGTTGCCGCAAAGTGTGTTGATGTGTACAAAAAAGGTAAAAAGACCATAATAGCCGGAAACGGAGGAAGTGCAGCTGATGCACAGCATATCGCTGCCGAACTCGTAGGGCGTTACGGATTTGATCGTCCTTCGCTGCCTTCTCTGGCTTTGACTACGGATACTTCAAATCTTACGGCGATAGGAAATGATTACGGATACGACAAGGTATTTTCTCGTCAGCTAGAGGGGATGGGACAAGAGGGTGATATTTTTATTGGTATCTCCACATCGGGCAATTCTGCCAATATTATCAATGCATTTAACAGTGCAAAAGCAAAAGGGATAACAACCGTAGCCCTAGCGGGTCGTGACGGAGGTAAAATGGCACAAATGGCCGATATGGCTATCGTCGTTCCTTCAAACGATACGCCGCGCATACAAGAATCGCATATATTGATTGGTCATATCATATGCGATATAATCGAAAAAGAGATATTTGCGGAGGGTGTTAAGTAATATATGGCAAAAAAAGCACTTTTCCTTGACCGTGACGGAGTTATAAACAAAGAGATCAACTATCTGTATAAGATCGAAGATTTCGAGTTTATTGACGGGATCTTTGAACTTTGCCGCTTTTACCAAAAAAAAGGATATCTTCTTATCGTGGTCACGAATCAATCGGGGATCGCAAGAGGATATTATACGAGCGAACAGTTTGATACCCTTACGTCATGGATGATAGAAGAGTTTGCAAAAAACGGCATAAAGATCGACAAAGTCTACTATTGCCCGCATCATCCGGATATCAGCGGTAAATGTGAATGCAGAAAACCGGATATCGGCATGTTCACCGAAGCCGAAAAAGAGTTTGATATCGATTTGAAAAACTCTATAATGGTCGGAGATAATGAAAGAGATATCGAGGCCGCTTTAAAAGCCGGTATATCCGATACGTATCTTTTTGATCAACACAATGAGGCTGCCGATTCAAAAGCCCTGAAAACAATTTATAAATTGGATGAGATATACAGATGAAGATACTAAATACAGGCGGAACTTTTAACAAACGCTATAATCCGTTAAACGGTCAAATGCAAGTGGCGTTTGATAACAAAGCTATCGAGAAGATGATGGAGGGCTTTATCGATCCCGTAGAGATGGCCGGTGTGATCTATAAAGACAGTCTAGAGTTTACTTCAGACGACAGAAAAATGTTGGCAAATGTAATCTATGCCGATGAAGAAGATGTTTTCATTATAGTTCATGGAACCGATACAATGGACGTCACGGCAGGTTTTTTAGATGCGATATTTGATGACAGAATCATTATCCTCACGGGTGCAATGACCCCTTTTGAAATAGATAACACCGAAGCCAGTGTCAATTTTGGAATGGCCCTCGGATATGCAAAATCTTGTAAACAATACGGTGTTTACATATGTATGAACGGTGAAATACTGCCATATGATAAACTAGTTAAGAATAAATCTCTCGGAAAGTTTGAAATTGTCTGATAAAGTAGGCTGTACCCACTGCCATCTCGAATTCAATAAAAGTGTAATGATCGTTGACGGCGAACACTACTTTTGCTGTAAGGGGTGTCAGGGAGTCTATCATCTACTAAAAGATCAGGGGTTGGATAATTTTTACGACAAAGTCGGTGATACAGCATTGACGCCGCCGACACAACAGTATGAAGATTCCGCAAATTTTGATTCTCCCGCATTTTACGATAAATTTGTAACTGTAAACAGCGATGGTTTTAGCGAAGTCTCTTTGATCATAGAGGGGATACATTGTGCCGCTTGTGTCTGGCTGAATGAGAAAGCTCTTCACAAGATGGAGGGTGTGATAAGTGCTGATATCAACTATACCAATAACAAAGCCAAAATAGTCTGGGCTGACGATGTACTAAAACTTTCTTCCATCATAGATATGATACGGGCCATCGGCTACAACGCCTTTCCGTATGATGCTTCATTACAAGAGGTGCGTGCTAACAAAGAGAGAAAAGAGTATTATCTGCGTATGGCGGTAGCCATATTTTCCACTATGAACGTCATGTGGATAGCAGTTGCCCAATATGCGGGATATTTCACGGGCATTACTCAAGATGTAAAAACGATCTTGAATATCGCAGAAGGTGTTCTTGCCACTCCGGTACTGTTTTACAGCGGATGGATATTCTTTAGGGGTGCATATTACGGTATGAAGACCAAAGTCGTAAACATGGATATCTTGGTCGCGACCGGTGCGACGTTGACCTATCTGTATTCCATCTATATCACGATGTTCGAACTCGGCGAAGCGTATTTTGATTCGGTGACGATGATCATCACTTTTGTCTTAATAGGAAAGTTTTTAGAGATACTTAGCAAAAAAAGTGTTGCAGATACCCTGGATATTATGAGCAACCATATACCAAGCAGCATAAAAGTGGTAGAAGAGGGCAAGATCGTATCGAAGAACATCAACAACGTGAAAGTTTTTGATATCATAGCCGTGAGCTCTGGCGAGAGAGTAGCGTTAGACGGTGAAGTCGTAAGCGGAGAAGGTAGTTTTGACGAATCGAACCTGACGGGGGAGAGTGAACCGATCTACAAGCAAAACGGTGATAAGATCATAAGCGGTACCATTAGTATAGATGCGGATATCAAATATAAAGCGACGAAAGATTTTGCGCATTCTACATTATCCAACCTCGTCTCGCTGCTTGAAGGAGCGATGAGCAACAAACCTCGAATTCAACAGCTGGCAAATACGTTGTCAGAATATTTTTCAGGTGCTATTTTACTTTTTGCTTTTGTTACGTTCATCGTTTGGCGGCTTTGGCCGCACAGTTTTGAGACCTCTTTTATGGTCGGTATCTCCGTTATCGTTATAGCATGTCCTTGTGCCTTGGCTCTTGCGACTCCCGTTGCGACACTGGTGGGGCTGGGGATTGCATCAAAACGCGGAATACTTTTTAAGCAGGCTGCACAGCTAGAAACCATGGCAAAAGCAAATACATTGGTTTTGGATAAAACGGGAACGATTACACAAGGAAAACCCAAAGTCGTCAAAGAACATATTTACGGTGAGTTTGACAAATCTTTTCTTTATTCTCTGGTTCAGAGTTCTAAGCATCCCATAGCTAGAGGTGTCGGTGAGTTTATATATGAAAAAGATCTTGAGCATTTTGAGCTAAACGCCGTAAAACAGATACCTGCACTCGGCATAAGTGCCGAATATAAGGGTGAAAAGCTGATCGGCGGTAACATAAAGCTGATGCAAAACGAAGGCCTTCTTTCCCATGATATTTCGTATGGGGGAGAAAAGGGAGAGTACAGTGAGTTTTATTTTGCATATGAAGGGACTGTTGTCGCAAAATACGAGCTCTTTGACACTCCGAGAGAGGATTCAAAAGAGAGCATAAAAGCGATCAAGGCTCAGGGAATAGAAGTGATCATGTTAACGGGCGATCATAAGAAAAGTGCAATGAAAGTTGCACAAGATGTCGGTATAGATATAGTAGAATCCGAATTGACTCCGGAGGATAAATCATCATATATCGAAGCATTGCATAAAGAGGGCAAAGTGGTGGTCATGGCAGGAGACGGAGTAAACGATATATTGGCTTTGGCAAGTTCTGATATCGGTATAGCTATGGGTAACGGCAGTGATATTGCCATAGATGTAAGCGACGTCGTGCTGCTTCATGATTCTTTGAGAAACCTGAGCGATGCATTTAGGATATCCAAAAGAACATATTCAATGATAAAACAGAATCTAATGATCTCTCTTTTATATAACGCTATAACCATCCCGCTTGCGATGGCCGGATATATAATCCCTTTGATAGCCGCGATATCTATGTCTTTTAGTTCGCTGCTGGTCGTCGGAAACTCTATGAGAATACGTTTCGGATTTAAAGATAAACTAAAAGGATAAGGCATGGATTCTTGGGTAATAGCTATGATGCTCGGTGTTTCGATATTTCTTGGTTCAATTGCACTCGCTGCATTTTTGTGGGGAATAAAAAGCGGACAGTTCGATGATGAAGAAAAGTTTTTAAATGCCGTAAAATTTGACGGCGAAGAGGAACTAAACGATGCTGCTCTGCAGCAGAAAAAGCGTGATAAATTAAAAAAGAAACACTACACGCCAGAGTGATATAGCTACTTTAAAGTAGCTATATATTCAGAAACGGCCGCAATCTGCGCATCTGTCATCGTGGCGACTTTTGGAGTCATGATCTTGCCGAGTCCGGTCGTATTTCTAGTACCTGCTTTATATGCATTTAATGCTTCGATGGTTTTTGCTTTATCCCATCCTTTTATCGGCAGCGCTTTATTAAGTGCCGCGGTTTCGCCGTTTTTTCCATGACAGCTTTGACAGTTTTGTGCATATAAAGACGCTCCGTCCTCTGCAAGCAGAGAGATCGTCATAGCTAAAAGTAAGAAGACAGTTTTTTTCATGTGACACTCCTAATCTTTTTTAACGATTATAATCAGTTCTTGATAAAAAGTAAAGAGAGTGGAGTTTAATGGAGAAGATTTCTATCTAAGAAGATCTTAGATAGAAAGAGTAAAATTATTTACCTACAGTTTTTGAGAACGCTTCTAATTCTGCATCAGTGTAAGATTTAACTTGACCAGCCATTACACCTTTTGCCGGGCTGTGACCGAAACCTGCAGTATCTCTATAACCTTTTAATGAAGCAGCGATTTCAGCGTGAGTCATGTCTTTAACGATTTTAGATTGACCAAGAGCTTTTTTCTCGAAGTCTTTACCATGACAACCAGCACATTTATTAGCTTGTACAGCAGCAGCCATTAGACTTGAAGTAACAGCTAAAGCAGCTACAGAAGCGATAACGATTTTTTTCATATTCTTTTCTCCAAAGATAAAATTTTCGAGGCTATTATAATATTTTAACTCTTAAATGAGTGTTAATAAGGGATTTGGTATCATTTGGCTTAAATTAATTATAAAGAGTGTGAAGATGCGATACATAGATGACGAACTAAAAGATAAAACCATTTTAATCACCGGCGGAGCCGGGTTTATCGGCTCTAATTTAGCATTTTATTTTCAAAATAACCACCCCGATGCAAAGGTCGTCGTCGTGGACAGTTTTAGAAGCGGAGAGACCCTTTCAAACGGAAACCTGAAAAGTTTCGGGCATTTTAAAAATCTGATAGGGTTTACGGGCGAGATAATCAGCGGAGATATCAACGACCAGAAACTTTTAGAGGATCTGAAAAAAAACTACAAGTTCGATTATATATTTCATGAAGCTGCCATATCGGATACGACCGCATTGGAACAGGACCTCATGATAAAGACAAACGTAAACGCTTACAAAGATCTGCTCGATCTGGCAGTTTTTCATAATGCAAATATGATCTATGCGTCTTCCGCTGCGACTTACGGCGATGCACTTTCTCCTCAACGAGTAGGACGCGAAGCTCCCCAAAACGTTTACGGATTTTCTAAGCTCAGTATGGATTATCTGAGTCGTGAATATATGAAAAAAACAGATATTTCGATCGTTGGGCTCAGATATTTTAACGTTTACGGTCCCAGAGAGTATTTTAAAAATACGACGGCTTCCATGGTTTTGCAGTTCGGTCATCAGATACTTGCCGGGAAAAATCCGCGTTTGTTTGAGGGAAGCGACAAGATCCTTCGCGACTTTATCTATATCGAAGATGTGATCCAAGCGAACATAAAAGCGATGAAACCCCGTGCAAGCGGAATATATAATGTCGGTACGGGAAAAGCAAGAAGCTTTCAGTCCATCGTCGATATCCTGCAGCGTGAAATGGGAACTGCGCTGGAGTGTGAATATATTCCAAATCCGTTTGTCGGGCGTTACCAGTTTCACACGGAGGCGGATATCGCGGAGACAAAAGAGGGGCTCGGGTATGAACCGGCATATGAGCTTGAAGACGGGATAAAGGCATATATCTCCGAGATCGAGCGTTTATATCAAACGGAAGTGAAAAAATAGATGGAAATCTTAAAAAAAGCAAAACCGAACATTTTGGTTATCGGTGATCTGATGCTTGATCACTACCTGTGGGGGAGTTGTGAACGCATCTCTCCCGAAGCGCCTGTGCAAGTCGTCGATATTGCAAAAGAGACGACCGTTTTAGGCGGTGCAGGAAATGTTGTCAATAACCTTGTTACACTTGGAGCTAACGTAAGTGTTAGCAGTGTTATCGGTGACGATTCCAATGGAAAAGAGCTTACCGCAATGCTTTTAGGTATAGGAGTGAAGACAGACGGTCTTGTTTTACAAACAGGAAGAAAAACGAGTAGGAAGAGTCGTGTTATAGCGGTATCGCAGCAGATCCTTCGTTACGACAAAGAGAGTAAAGACGCTATAGATGAAATCTCGACAACTACAATGCTTGCTTCTTTGAAGAAGAGTATTTCGTCGTATGACGCGATAATACTTTCGGATTACGGTAAAGGCGTTTTGACTCCGTCTCTTTGTCAGGGTGTCATAAAAATGGCAAAAGAGATCGGCAAAATGGTACTTGTCGATCCTAAGGGAAGCGATTACTCGAAATATAAAGGCGCTCATCTTCTGACCCCGAACAAAAAAGAGGCTTCTCTTGCGACCAAGATAGATATAAACAGCGACGAATCCTTAAAAAAAGCACTGTTGAAACTCAAAATCGAGTGTGAGCTCGATATCTCTATGATCACGCTTAGCGAAGACGGTATCGCCATATTCGAAGAGAAGGTCAGAAGATTTCCTACCGTCGCAAAAGAGGTCTATGACGTCACCGGTGCGGGAGATACCGTTATCGCTTCGATCGCGTACTCGTTAAGCGCGGGTAAGAATATAGCCGAGAGCTGTAAGTTCGCCAATCTCGCCGCAGGTGTCGTTGTCGGCAAGATCGGTTCGGCTACGGTTTCACTCGATGAGATAGAGGAGTACGAAGCGACGCTGCACAAAAGCAGTTCGGACACGCACATCAAGAGTTTTGAAGAGATAGACAAGATAGTTTCCCGTTATAAACAAAACGGCAAAAAAGTCGTTTTTACAAATGGCTGTTTCGATATCTTGCATGTAGGACATGTCAAGTATCTTGAGATCGCCAAAAGCTTTGGGGACATACTCATAGTCGGACTTAATTCGGATGAATCGGTCAGACGCTTAAAAGGAGAGAGCCGCCCCGTAAACACCGCAGAGGACAGAGCTTATATTTTGGCTGCTTTGGAGGCTGTAGATTATGTTGTTTTGTTTGCGGAAGATACCCCTTTTGAACTTATAAAGATGATAGCACCCGATGTCTTGGTGAAGGGCGGAGATTACGAAGGAAAAGAGGTGGTTGGAACCGAATTTGCTGGTGAACTAAGACTAGTCGATTTTGTCGACGGCAAAAGTACGACGAAGACAATTCAAAAAATACAAGGCAAATTATGTTAAAAAAACTTGGATTACTCAGCGTGAGTGTGGCGGCAGCGTTTGCTATGCATGGCGTTGATATCAATATAAACGATAAAGATTTAGAGCTTGGCGGTCGTTTGGACATGGGCCAGTTTAACGACACTGTAGAACCAAATACGGTCTTTTTGGGTGTAAGATATCTAAAAGGAAATGAAGACCACAGCGACTTTTCCAGCAATGACAACGCTTATTACGAGATAAGCTTTTTGATGCAAAAAGAGGTTTCAAACAACGGTTTGTCCATGGGCCTTGGAGTAAAGGCGAACTATACGAAAGCAAGAATAAACGGAAGCAATCGTGACTTTACATCGGTTCCTCTGGGAGTCGAAGCAGAATACAAACTTCCTGTAAAGGATGTCGTGCCTCTTTATCTGGACGGCGCTCTTTATTACGCTCCGGAAGTCTTATGTATGAACGATGCGGAAAAGTTTTTCGAGTACCGTGTCAACTTTGACGCCGAGGTCATACAAAACGGCCGTATCACTCTTGGGTACAGATCGTTAGATACAAATTATGATGTCGCAGGATCGACGGTAAACAAGAACTATAACCATTCCGTATATTTAGGCTTCAAGTTTCAATTCTGATCTTTTTTAAATCATCCCTCTTTTAAAAAGAGGGGTAATACCTCCTGTTTTAACGTCTCCATTTTAAAGATAATAAACGATTTTAATAGTATAATGACTTTCAGTTCATTCTAGGAGCATATCGTGAATGATGAAAACAATCATATCAACGAGACTATGCCGTGGCGGCATCCTAAATCTACAAAAGAGGATCCTCAAGCCGAGGAATTGGTCAAAAACCTCATAGGAAGCGACAGTTATAAGATCGCTTTGGAAGATATCGAGTTTATGAACTCCTATGAGGCAAGAGGCATACGCCTTGAGCTTGATTATCTAAAAGCAGAACTGGTCATGAACAGGCTTGGCATAGAGCACACAATAGCTGTCTTTGGAAGTGCAAGAACCATAGAATACAAAACCGCGAAGAAAAAGTTGAACCTGATACAAAAAGAACTCGATAAAAACCCTTCGAACCAAGAGATGCGTTCAAAGATGAATACGGCTCAAAGAATGCTTGAAAAAAGCGTGTACTACGACGATGCCAGAAGATTCGGTTCACTTGTGGGCAGCAGCGGCAAAGGTGCGGACGACTGCCGGGTGACGATCATTACCGGCGGCGGACCGGGCATCATGGAAGCGGCGAACCGCGGTGCGTTCGATGTCGGTGCAAAATCGATAGGGCTGAATATAAATCTTCCTCATGAACAATTTCCAAATCCCTATATAACTCCCGAACTCTGTTTTCAGTTTCACTATTTCGCCATCAGAAAACTTCACTTTTTAAACCGTGCGAAAGCTCTTGTGGTATATCCGGGGGGATTTGGAACCTTCGATGAGCTTTTTGAGATATTGACGCTTGTTCAGACACAGAAATCCGCAGCGATCCCGATCGTTCTGGTCTCGAAATATTTTTGGAACAGAGCCGTCAATCTGGAGTTTTTGCGTGAAGAGGGAGTGATCTCCTACAGCGATATAGAGATCTTTCACATCGTGGACAACGCCGATGAAGCGTGGAAGTTTATAACCCAGTGGTACGAGAAAAAAGGGGAACCGTTATTTAATCATAAAAAGGAGTAGGTTATGTCTTTTAAATATGTCAAGTTTTTCAAAGAGTTGGGTATCGAGGACGTGGCGTCGGTGGGCGGCAAAAACGCTTCGCTTGGAGAGATGTATCGAAATCTGACGGCCGAGGGAGTGAGAATACCAAACGGATTTGCCGTGACCGCCGAAGCATATAACTATATATTCGAATATAACGATATCGGCAAAGATCTTCATGAACAGCTTGATAATATAGACCCGGATGATGTAGACGAGCTGCAAAAACGGGGTAAAAGATGCAGGGATCTGGTTTTCGGCTGTACGCTTCCCGAAGACCTTAAATCTGAAATCTTACAGGGATACAAGCTGCTTAAAGAGGAGTACGGCGAGCATATCTCGCTTGCCGTACGCTCTTCAGCGACCGCGGAAGATTCCCCCGAAGCTTCCTTTGCCGGTCAGAACGACACCTATCTCAACATCTCCAATGACGACGAACTTTTAGACGCGTACAAACGCTGCCTCTCCTCCAATTTTACAGACCGTTCCATCCATTACAAGTTCGATAACGGGTTTGATTATCTGAAAGTTTATCTCAGCGTGACTGTTATGAAGATGATACGCAGCGACAAAGCTGCCAGCGGAGTCATGTTTAGTATCGACACGGAAAGCGGGTTTAGCGATGTCGTTTTTATAAACGGAGCCTACGGTCTGGGTGAAAATGTCGTTCAGGGTACGATCGATCCGGACAGTTTTTATGTCCACAAACCGACATTCAATGCAGGGTATCGAACGGTCTTAAACAGAAGAATCGGCAGGAAACAGCTCAAAATGGTCTTTAACGATGAGATAAACATGGATAATATCGCCGTTGAATATACCAAAAACATCGCAGTCGGCAAAGAGGAAAGAGAACGCTTTTGTATCAGCGACGACGATGTTATGATCTTGGCGGATTATGCGATAAAGATAGAGGATCATTACTCGAAAAAAGCCTCATACACAAAACCTATGGATATGGAGTGGGCAAAAGACGGGGATGACGGAGAGATATATATAGTCCAGGCGCGTCCCGAAACGGTGGAATCCAGAAATAAAAACCTCTTTTATGAGACATATACTTTGAAAAACAGATCGAAGGTCTTGGTGGAAGGCAGAGCGGTCGGAAGAAAGCTGGCTGCGGGAAGAGTTCATAAAATAGAGAGTGCTGCCAAGCTTAACGAATTCAAAGCGGGAGAGATACTTGTCGCCGATACCACGACACCGGATTGGGAGCCTATCATGAAGATAGCTTCTGCCATAATCACGAACAAAGGAGGCAGAACCTGCCATGCTGCGATAATCTCCCGTGAACTCGGTATTCCCGCAATCGTAGGTGCAGATAACGCAACAGAGGTGCTAAATAACGGCGATGAGGTTACGGTAAGCTGTGCGGAAGGTGAGAACGGTTATGTTTATGAGGGAGCTTTGGAGTATGAAATCCACAGAACGGATCTAAGCACTTTGGCAAAGACAAAGACGAAGATCATGATGAATCTGGGCAATCCGGACCTTGCATTTTCGCTTTCATCCCTTCCCGTTGACGGCATAGGTCTTGCTCGTATGGAGTTCATAATCAACGAGTATATAAAAGTCCATCCAATGGCGCTTGTGCATCCCCAAAAACTTGACGATACGACAAAGCAGAAGATCGCAGATCTTGTTGGCGGAGAAACGGATTATAAAGAATATTTTATACGCAGACTCAGCGAAGGCGTCGCGACGATAGCGTCATCCGTCTATCCAAAACCCTGCGTCGTGCGAATGAGCGACTTTAAAAGTAACGAATACGCGGCACTGCTTGGCGGAGAGATTTTTGAACCCTCCGAAGCGAATCCTATGATAGGTTTCCGCGGTGCTTCGCGTTATGCGCATCCCGCCTATGAAGAGGGTTTTGGTTTAGAGTGCGAGGCTATGAAGAGAGTACGCGACGTGATGGGATTTACCAACGTCATTTTGATGATACCGTTTTGCAGACGGGTCAAAGAGGGCAAAGCCGTGTTAGACACCATGTCCAAATACGGTTTGGTGCGCGGTGAAAACGGCCTTGAAGTCTATGTGATGTGCGAGATCCCAAATAACGTCATACTCATAGACGAGTTTAGCAAGATATTCGACGGCTTCAGCATAGGCAGCAACGATCTGACTCAGCTCACGTTGGGAGTCGACAGAGATTCGGAGATAGTTGCATTTGATTATGAAGAGAGAGACGAGGGCGTCAAGAAGATGATAGCCATGGCGGTAAAAGGAGCAAAAAGAAACGGGCGTCACAGCGGTATCTGCGGACAGGCGCCTTCAGATTATCCGGAGATGGCCGAATTTTTGGTAAGTCTGGGAATAGACTCTATGAGCCTGAACCCAGATAGTGTCATAAAAACGATTCAAAATATAGTAGAGTTAGAAAAAGAGCGAAAGGATTAATATGGCGACAGTTACATCATACGGAGCCGCGGAAGTAGTTACCGGCTCATGTCATCTGCTTAGTATAGAAGGCGGTCCCAATATTCTTATTGACTGCGGTATGTATCAGGGGCGTGAAGAGGATAAAAACAGAGAGTCGTTCGGATTTGAGCCGAACAGTATCGATTATCTGCTCATCACTCATGCCCATCTTGATCATGTCGGACGGATACCCAAACTTGTAAAAGAGGGATTTGAAAGAAATATCGTCGCAACCATGCCGACGCGTGATCTTGCGGAAGTCATTCTGCTTGACAGCGCGAAGATCATGTTCCAAGATTATCAGACACAGCTGAAAAAAGCCATGCGTCGAGGAAAAGAGGATACCGTCACAGAGCCGCTTTATATAGAAGATGACGTCAAAACCGCTTTTGAACTTCCATGGAGATATGTGGAATATGACGTAGAGACGCCACTGTGCGAAGGTGTGAAAGTTATTTATAGAGACGCGGGACATATCCTTGGCTCATCCTTTATCGAAGTAAGATATATGGAGCATGAGGTCGAGTATTCGATAGTTTTTTCCGGAGATATCGGCAACGATAACAACATGGTTATGAAAAACCTGCAAAAATGTCCGCGTGCAGACTATTTGTACGTGGAATCCACATACGGTGACAGGGATCATAAAAGTGTAGAAGAGAGTATAACCGAGTTTAAAAAAGTGATCATTACTACTCTACAGGACTGGGGGAATGTCATTATTCCCTCTTTCGCCGTTGAGCGAACACAGGAGATACTTTGTCTTTTGCGTGAAATGTATGATAAAAAAGAACTTCCGGAGTGTAAAGTGTTTGTGGACTCTCCTATGGCTACGCGGGCAACGGACGTGTATAGAAAATATGTGGA
This sequence comes from Sulfurimonas sp. HSL-1716, assembly GCF_039645975.1. Lineage (NCBI taxonomy): Bacteria > Pseudomonadati > Campylobacterota > Epsilonproteobacteria > Campylobacterales > Sulfurimonadaceae > Hydrocurvibacter > Hydrocurvibacter sulfurireducens. The sequence goes on along the minus strand of NZ_CP147918.1, from coordinate 2,207,219 downwards.
ACGGCTCAGTTCGAAATGTCAAAAGAACAAAGAAGCAAACGGAAGCGTTTTTGATTTTGAACTTTTGCAATACACCTCCGATGCCGAGTCTTCAAGAGCGATCAACGAGATAGAGCGCCGCGCGATCATCATAGCCGGAAGCGGTATGTGTACGGGAGGGAGAATACTGCATCATTTCAAACACAGATTGTGGAATCCTAAAAATTCTATTATTTTTGTAGGGTACCAGGGTGTCGGGACTCTCGGGCGCCACATTGTCGACGGCGCAAGGTGGGTGAAGATATACGGCGAAGATATCCTTATTCGGGCAAATATTCATACGATAAACGGATTTTCTGCACATATAGATCAAAGTGGACTGCTGAGCTGGATATCAAAGATAGATGATCTAAAAGTCATATATCTCATCCACGGCGAAGAGGATAAACAGGTGATACTCAGAAGCGTATTGGAAAATGCTCTGGAGAAAAAAGTACATATCGTCAAACCCGATGAGGTCATATATTTATAATTTGAACGCTATTTGGGCAAAAAGCCCAAATAGCTACGCTAGTCGCTGGCAGATTTAAATATGCAGGCTTTTGACGGCGTCGATTACTTCATCTGCCGTGATCTCTTTCATACAGTTGTGATGCCCCAGCGGGCATTCTCGTTTCATACATGGAGAACAATCCATCTCGTGGCGGACGATCCTGCTTTTTTCGTTCTTCCATTGTGAGGTTTCTTTATATCGTGTCGGTCCGAAAACAGCGACGGTCGGTACTTGATAGGAGCACGCCACATGCATGGGACCGCTGTCGTTCGTGACAAACAGCGAGCATCCTCCTATATAGGCACAAAGCTCTTGTATGGATGTTTTTCCCGCAAGATTCGTGTAGTTTTTTATGCCAAGCCTTTTTAGTTCCTTTTCGATATCTTTAGCCATCTCGACTTCGTTTGGTCCGCCGAAGATTACGATGTCGAATCTGTCGCTAAAATGAGCCGCAACCTGTGCAAAACGTTCGGGATACCATCTTTTGGCGCTTCCGTAAGTGGCGCCCGCATTTATGCCTAAAGTTTCTTTGTCAAAACGGTGTTTTTGGATGTAAAGTTTAAGAGGCTGCGCATCCGCCGGTTTTTCATCTGCGTTGCAAGCGGCGATCTGAAGGTATTGCAGGACCAAATGCTGATCTGTCGAGATATTCGGCGTATGTGTAAGCAGCAGCCGTGAATGCCAAGAGGACCGGGCACAGCATATAGGTGCGCCTGTCCATCTTAAAAGCAGCGATGCATGGAGCTGGTTTCTAAAACTTACCGCCAAGTCGAATCGGCCGAGCTTCTTTGCGAATCTGTACGTGTTTAGAAATCTGCTGCCCTTTTCTTTTGTTTTATCGATATAAAATTTTTCGCATCGTGGATGATGTTTTAACGCCTCGATAGAAACAAAACTTCCGACAAAAGTGAATTTTGCTTCGGGATGACGTGCCGCGAGATATTCGATAGCGGGTGTTGCCATAAGTGCATCGCCGAGCCAGTTGGGAAGAACAACGAGGATCTTCATTTTGCCCACTTGTTTTTCTGTAGTAATCCTGCTTCAGCTGTATCTACGGCAAAAAGAAGTTTTTTCATATCTGCCGTTTGGTTTGCATCACCTGAAGTTTCTACCACGTGTTTGAAGTTGTACTTGATGTAGCCCTCGTTCGTTTTGATGCCGATAAGATTACCTGCAAAAAAGTAAGCGAATCTTTTACTAACGTTTTTGTCGAACAACGAACTGCCCATAGTCGTAATATCCGCTTTCCAGCCGAGCATATCTACAATAGTTGGGAAAATATCGTTATGACATCCCAGTGTTTTGATAACACGCGGTTTGAATATTTTTGGTGCATAGATGATAAGAGGAATTCTAAAATGCTCTATACTCGGTAGAGGCTTATCATTTGGACGATATTGTCTGGCAATAGGATTAAGTGCATCACCGCTTCCATGGTCGGAAGTAAATATGAAAATAGTTTTGTCAAACCACGGCTCTTTTTTTACACCTTCTATAAAACGTCTTATAGCATCGTCGGTATAGATATGGGCGTTTAGAAATCCGTTATAATTTTTAAGATCATGCGGATAACGCTCGAACTTTTTGCTTGGGAGGTGATAGTCTGAGTGAGTCGTGTCCGTAAATGCAAAACCTAAGAAAGGCTCTTTCATCTCATTGAGCTTTTTATGATAAAAAGCGAACATATTGTAATCGTATGTTCCGGTTTCCGGTGCTCTCCCGGGATCTACCTGCTCGACATTAGGCATATCCTGTGCGCCGTAGTACTGATCAAATCCCGCCAAGTGGCTGACCGCATCTACTCTGTAAGAGCGGCGGTTCGCTGCTTGCATAGCAATAGTGTGATACCCGTTTTCTTTGGCTACTTTTCCAAGATAACTGAGGTTTGAGAGCTCAAGACCGTGTCCAAGATACGGAAAACCAAGTGGAATCGTTACCCCTGAAAACATAGAAGTGATACCGAAAATAGAACGGAATCCATTGGAATAAAAATTTGTAAATTTGAGCCCCTCTTCACTCAGCTTTTTAAAGTAAGGAGTGATACCCAGTTCTTTGTAATGGGTAAAACCGTCAAGATGTTCTGCTCCGAAAGATTCTAACAAAACGATAACGACGTTATATTGCGGCTTGTCTTTTTTAGCGTAATGGCGCTCTAGAGGATACTCAGGATAGATATATGGTGTGTTTGCAGAAGCGAGTGCACTACGAGTTATTTTTACCGCTTCGTTCAGGTGCATAAGATTGTGTTTAGCGGGAGAATCTTCAGAACGGTACATCGTGAAAAAGCCGTTTAATGCCAAGTTCCCGCTACTTACTTTATTGACGGCATATGCGTCGCTTATACCGAAGCTTTTTCCTGCAAAATTGTTTCTGATTCCTATGAAAAACAGTAATACCACGGCGAAGAATACAACAAAGAATTTTTTACCCCGTATAAATGTTTGCACTTCAGCTTTAAAAAGTTTGTATACACCAAATAAAAATAGAACGGACAGAACTATGGCCACCAATGTATAATGCAGCATAGAACCAAAAGCCATACCGAAAATAATGTCGGTGTCGTTACCGAGATTAAATATCTCGTTTGACATATGTCGATGGATGTAATAGTAGTACAAAACGTCACTAAACGTTAGAATGAAGATAGTGTTTAAAACAACACCCCATAAAAGTCCTATAGCGAGTCTTATAACTTTTTTTTGTATAAAGAGCAGCAAAAGGACAAAGATAGACGAAAAAGTAAAAAGGGTGATCATATCTACACGAAAACCCATGAAAAGGGATTTGAAAAACTCGACGGTCGTTAAATCAGCAAAGTCTTCGGGATAAAAACCGTAAAGGCTCAAGCGAATCGCCATCATAACGATAAAACTAAAGAGAAGCAGATAAATCAGAGGCAAGAGCTGATTACGAAGTTTCATATGTTTTGTCCTTGAAAATAAAATGGTGCAGCATTAAAGAGACGATAAAGACGATAAAAAATGAGACGACCGTATCACTAAGGTAGTGCCCTCCAGCAGCGATTCTAATATAGCTGATAGCGATTCCGTAGGCAGATGCCAAGGTAATCCAAAATGCTTTTTTTCTTTTTGCAAGCAATGCTAAAGAGAGCAAAAAGAATGCTCCTGCAGCATGTCCGCAGCTAAAGGAGTACCCTCCCTGGTCGCTTATGACAAAAGCAGGAGTAAACTCTAGTTTTCCTCCAAACTCTACGGTCTGTGCAGGACGTGCACGTCCCCAATGCTCTTTAAAAATATCGTTTACGATGATACCCGGACCGATCGCCAAAACCAAAAGAGCATAGAGTACCACTTTTGCATTTACATGTAAAAGGTTTTTTTTGCTTGCAAGGTTATAAAACCAAATAAGAATAGGAAGTGCTGCTGCGATGGCAACAACAGGTTTTACCGAATCGTAAAGCAGCTTTTCATACCAAGTGCCGTTTGTGCTAAAACCCTCTTTTGCGTAATAGAACAAAGAAGAGATATAGAGGTCTATTTGCGGAAAGAGGACAAAAAGAAGAGAGGAAGTAATAAAAAGTATCCAAACAATGTTGAATACTCCCAAACTCTTTTTTGTAAAAAAGTTTTGCTGCATTTACGTAAAAAACCTTTGATTATAATTTGTAAAATTATATCTAATCTTTTATTTGCAAATATACGGGCTTGTCAAATATGATTATTTCATCATCGGTGATCACTTCACCGTCTCTGGAGTAAGCGATAAAATAATCTTCGTTCTTTAAAGCTCTTTTTTCCAGCGACCAGTGGATCTGGATCAGTTTTTCATCTTTGAGGCATTGAAGGATGTGATAGCCTCTTTTTATATCAAGGCGCAGAAACTGCGAGCTTTTTAAAAAGAAAAGGAGCGTCTTAAAAGCATAAAAAGCACTTCGTTTTCTTACGCCTTGCCGGTTGTCGATAAGCCCGTAGCCCGGAGCTATGAGCTGGTGCCAGCATACGGCGTCGACCTGCTGGGAGGCAAATGCCAGGAGATAGTATCGGATCAGATAGTTCGCGTAACTCTCTTCATCCACGCATTCGTATTCGCTTGTCGGTGCATAGGGCGCTGTGTTTGAGATAGGCCAGTTCGTCTCGGTTATATACAGACGATTTTTGCTTTTGGGACTGAGCCAGATCAAGGTGCTAAGCCATGCTATTTTATCAAGAAGGCTGAAACCCATCTGTGTATTTTCAGGCGCACCGCGCCTGTCTACGTATAAAAGCGAAGCAATGCCGTCATATCTGTAATCAAAAAAATTAAACAGCGTATGAGCGGTAAAATGGTACTCAAAATCGATGACCCCGCTACCGATAAGCTCGATGTTTGGAAACTCTTTTTGTTTTAACTTGTACGCCGTTTCAAAGAAACGGTTGTATTCATCGACGCTGAAAAATCCCCATTTTGCTCTGTTTATGGTCGAGCCGATCTGAAATCTTTGTGCCTGCAGACCGGTAAATATTTTTCGAAGGTCGTCTTCTAAAAGTTTTGGGTCGTCTATATGTTCACGGTCTTGAAGAATGTTTACGGTCACCTCTTTGGCGTTGCATGCGAGAATAAAATCGTTGAGCTCTCTGAGTTTTTCCATCTCCCAAAGCTTACAGCGGACGAGGATGTGCTCGACGCCGAGGTCTTCTAAAAACTCCTGTGTGAGGGAAGGTTCTTTGTCAAGGTTTACGCTCATCGCAAAAAAGTTTTGGGCATCGACGGTTTTACGCTTGACAAAAGGCATCATCAAAACGGAAATCGGCAGAACGACAAGAGCGGTAAGAGATGTTTTTATGATGGAAAAAAGCTCACGCTTTCTCATCATCTTTTTAAAATTTTTATCTTTCAACTGAAAGGGCTGATCCGAAAAATCGTCCCAGACAAATGGCTTTTTCACGGTTTCATCCATCTGGAGTTTTTAAGCAGATTCGCTCCGGCGGTGTCGCACCCCAAAAGCAGATATTTGAGATTTTTGCTTACATACCCTTTTTCATCTACGAAATCTTTGTAGTTGTATCCGACAGAACCGTTGCCGTCAGTTATGGCAATGGTGCTTCCTCTTTTGACGAATGCAAACCGTTTTTTTACGCTCTGATCAAAAATTGATTGGCTCATCGTTGTAAAGTCCGACTGCCAGCCCAGAATATCGACTATCGAAGGGAAAATGTCGTCATGAGAGGCGACAATCGATGAGGTATGCGGTTTGAAAATCTTGGGTGCATAAACGATAAGCGGAATATGAAAATCCGGAAGAAGGCTCTCTTTTTCATGAGAGTTTGTTTTGACTTTTTTATCGAGTATGGCATGGCCTACGTGATCAGCCGTAAAGATAAAGATCGTATTGTCAAACCATGGTTCTTTTTTACATCTTTGCATAAACTCTTTTATTTGCGAATCCACGTAATACATCGTGTTCAAGAATCCCTGCTCACTGTTTTTTGAATGCGGATATATCTCCCACTGTTTTGCCGGCAGATAATAGGGTGCATGGGTGGATGCGGTGAAACAAAAGCTGATAAAGGGCTGCTTGATGACATGCAGTTTGTGTGAAAGAAATCGGAACATGTTTCCGTCCCAAGCTCCAAAATGCGGATTTCCCTCTTCGATTCCCGTACGGGGAATGTCTTCTGCACCGTAATAATCTTCAAATCCCGCCAGTTTGCTTAACTTATCTACTCTAAAAGATCCTCTGTCCGAACTTTGCATAGCAATCGTCGTATAGCCGTTTTTATGGGCGAGCTTCCCTAAAAAGCTGGGATTGTAAAGTTCCAACCCTTCTCCGAGGTTTTCAAATCCTACCACCTGAGTAAGTCCCGTGTAGATAGAAGTGATGCCCTCCAGTGATCTTTGTCCGTTGGCAAAGAAATTTGTATATAAGATCCCCTCATGAGCCAGCTTGTCCAGATAAGGAGTCGCTTTATAGTCATTATGAGAAAGCGCGTCAAGATATTTAGCGCTAAAGCTCTCTATAAGAACTATAACAACGTTATATTTTTGTTTGTTTGGCTCTTTGTAATGTCTCATTAACGGGTATTTTTCATTAACAAATACTGTTTTGCCGGAGTGAATATTTTCTTTTACGATCTCTACTGCTTTTTTTGTCGTCATCGCCGCATGGCAGATATTTTGTCTGTTACCTCCGCGGTAAAAACAGAAAAAACCGTTGAGTGCCAGATTACCCGAAGAGACTTTGTTTACGGCAAATGCATCGGATGTTCCAAAAGAGATGCCGTCCACTTTTCCCCGAATACCGACAAAGGCGATGAGAACGACGACCGGCAGAACGAACCATTCGCTCTGTTTTATATGCGTATTTTTGAGTTTACCGGTAAATATTTTATAGAAAATATAGATAACGAGAAAGAAGATAAGCACGGAAATAACGGTTTGCCAAGGAAAATAATCTTTTGCCATATCTACTAGTATTCCTACATCGTTGCCTATGACGCTTAGTTCGTTGCTTATGTGGCGGTTTACGAATCCGAAGTAGAGAGAGTCGCCTATATTGAAAAAGATAATGGAGGCGATAATGGTTCCCCAGATAATGCCTAAAGATTGTCGGTAGAGTTTGTGAAGGGTGAACTTATAAGGCAGCAGATGTGCGAGCCAAAGCAGAGATGTGAAGGTAAAAATGATCGCCGCATCCACTCGAAATCCCATGATAAAGGAACGGACGGTTTCGTTGAAATCCAGATTTGAAAAATAATCGAAATATGAGATATATAGGAAAATTCTTGTTGCAAGAAAAAATAAAAAACTAAGAGCCAGGGCAGTAAAAAGTTGTGTATACCTGTTTTGAAATTTCAATTTTACAACCCCTTTTGCTTTCATGTAAGTGAAATTATAACAATTGTTTGTTAAAATATCACAATTATAAAATAGGGAAGTTTATGAAGATATCAGTTATCGGTACGGGGTATGTCGGGCTAGTGAGCGGCGTATGTTTTGCGCAGATGGGAAATAAAGTCACTTGTGTCGATATAGATGAAAAGAAGATAGAGAAACTTCGAGAAGGGATCATTCCTATTTATGAACCCGGTTTGGAAGATATGACCTTGCAAAACTATAAAAAAGGGACTTTGAAGTTTACTACCGATGCAAGCGATGCTATTGCCAACTCGCTTATCTCATTTATCGCCGTAGGAACTCCAATGGGTGAAGACGGGAGTGCAGATCTTCAATACGTTTTGGCGGTTGCGAAAAAAATAGGTCAAAGCATGAAAGACTATATGGTCATAGTCGATAAATCGACCGTTCCGGTAGGTACGGCTGAAAAAGTAAGAGCTGCCGTTCAGGCAGAGCTTGATGCCCGGGGTGTCGATATAGAGTTCGATGTGGTTAGCAATCCGGAGTTTTTAAAAGAGGGTGCTGCCATAAATGATTTTATGCACCCAGACCGTGTCGTGATCGGAGCAGATTCCGAAAAGGCGCTAGAGATCATGCGCGAGCTCTATGCTCCGTTTATGAAGCAGCATGATAGATTCATCTCTATGGATATCAAATCGGCAGAGATGACCAAATATGCCGCAAACGCGATGCTTGCAACGAAGATCTCGTTCATGAACGAGATGAGCCAAATCTGCGAGCGCGTGGGTGCAGATATCAACAAAGTGCGCAACGGTATAGGAAGCGACAGCCGTATCGGATACAGTTTTATCTATCCGGGCTGCGGATACGGCGGGAGCTGTTTTCCAAAAGATGTTCAAGCGCTTGCCAAAACCGCAAAAGACAACGGCTATATGCCGCGCATACTCGATGCGGTAGAAGCGGTAAACTATGCACAGAAAAAAGTGATCTCGGACAAAGTCATAAAGAGATTTGGAGAAAATCTTGAGGGTAGAAATTTTGCTGTATGGGGACTTAGCTTCAAACCTGAAACGGATGATATGCGTGAAGCCAGTTCTATTACCATTATCAACGAGCTTACCGCAAGAGGAGCGAAAATAACGGCTTATGATCCAAAAGCGCGCCATGAAGCGGAGGCCCATTATCTAAAAAGAAACGCTAGTGTTTCTTACGCGGATGCCAAATATGATGCTCTAAAAGACGCCGATGCGGTGATCCTTGTCACGGAATGGCAGGAGTTTAGAAGTCCCGACTTTGAAGAGATGAAAAAGCTTTTGAAAAATCCTATCTTTTTTGACGGACGCAATCAGTTCAACAAAGAAAAGATGAATAAAGAGGGATTTGAATATTTCCAGATCGGAGTAAACTGACCCTTGAACATCCTGGTCGTTCGCACGGATAAGCTTGGTGACTTTATCACGGCGCTTCCTGCATGCAAGGTGCTAAAAAAATATGATCCGCGAAACAGGATCATAGTCTGTGTAGCGCCTTTAAACGAATCTTTGGCACATGCCTGTGATTTTATCGACGAAGTTATAATCGATGACGGGAGATCATCCGTCTTTAAACTCTCACAAAGATTCCGTGCCGCGAAGATAGATGTTTCCATAACCCTTTTTTCAAATACCCGTGTAGCGTTTGCACAGTTTCTGGCCCGAATTCCAAAACGTATTGCTCCTGCGACAAAAATAGCACAGATCTTTTATACACAACGTGTAAAACAGCGAAGAAGTGAAGTGAAGATGGCGGAATTCGAATATAATCTAGAACTTGCCCGCGTATTGTTCCCCGATATAGATCTCGATTTTGAAAAACCGCTTTTAAGATTTGACGATGCTTTAAAAGTGTATGAAAAATTCTGTAAAGCCAATAGTATAGAAAAAGAAACTATTGCCTTTCATCCGGGATTTGGCGGCTCATCGGATGCAAATTGGAGCGTTGACGAATATATCGAGCTTGTAAGGACGGTTTTAGAGAAAAAAAGCCTGCAGGCGGTGATGACTTTCGGTCCCGACGAGCAGAATCTTTATGATTATTGCAGAGAAAAACTCAAAAACGAAGATGTCGTCTTTTATATCTCCAAAGAGGGATTGGTGAACTTTGCCAAGCTTATAAGCAACTTCAAACTTTTTGTCTCGACATCGACGGGAACATACCATCTTGCAGCACTTGTCGGAATTCCTACTATGACTTTCTTCGCCGATTCGCTTTTTGCAAGTTCTGCACGCTGGAAGAGCGTCAGTGACGAATCTCTGCAAAAACATTATATGATCCCTCATGACAAAAATAAAAGAGCAAAAATGTTCGAAGATGTGAAAAAGGCGATAACAGACGTTTTTTAGTTGTTTTAAGGGGCAAGTGCAGCGTATCGTTATTTTTCTTTAAACAGATCATCTGTAACATTAAAATTCGCAACATTGCTCAAGAATTTTTGAGATATTTTTGCATAGGTACTTACATCATCCACGATATAATCTTTTTTTCGAATCTCTTTTAATATTATTCTGCTGATATCTTTATTGTAGTGGTAAAGATCATAGTAGTTATGCAGATCGTGCGAGATCTCATCTGCATTTTGAAAGTCGTATATTTTGACATTCTGATAGGTAAGCAAAGTACTTACAATATATCGTTTAAATTTGATGAGATTCTGCAGTTGTCCTCTCTCCTCGTAAGTTTTGTATGCGAGGATAGAGTACGGCGGAAACAGGAGAGTGAAGTTTACGTTCGGATGTTTTTCGATAAGCGGTTTTATATTATGGTCAAAATTGTTCTTCATATAAGGAAGTTTTTTTTCTTCGTCGGTAGCTTCATTATCAAAATTCTTACGATCCAGCCATTTGCGTTTGACAGCCGATAAAACATTTTTATCTTGTGTGCGCGATCTCCACTCGAACATCTTGCTGTAATCATAAACCCAGCCGTCTTTCTCTTTTTTAGTGAATATTTCAAATACTCTGCCCAAAGTGTCGCTTGAGATAAGATACTTGTAATCGTTTAGTATATTTTCGTCATACAGATATGTCGGAAATGAAGAAGCACCGTGTTTATATCTGTGAACAGCGCCGTAATAGGATAAAAAATCGATCCCTATTAGGACATTTTTAACGTTTTGATGTCTAAATGCTGTGCTGAGCACAATATTTTGCTCATAAACGCTGCTTCCCGCTATAGTGAGTTTTATCGGTTTTTTATATCCCGATATATTTTTCAGATCGTCGATATTGAAATTTTGCATCATCGAGGTACCGATGACGACGGAATCATAGTCAAAGTTTTTGGCAAGCCCTGCATCCAGCTCTTTTTCGTTTTCATAGGGAACTTTGTAAAACGTTGCCTTTCTATACTGCTGATAAGGATCGATCACATAATTAAAGACACCTATAACAAGAAGGGAAGAAATAGTTATAAACCAAAGAGAGACCCATTTTTTCATCTTGCTCATATCCCTCAGCCTTTAAAAATCAAAATAGAGGAATTTTGATATATGATTTGTCAGAAGCATTGCACTTACAAAAAATATTCCCGATGCAAAAGCCGTTTTTGGGGTGTATATCGCTTTTTTTGAATATTCTACCGTTGTTTTTAAAGTCAAAATCACAACAAACACCATGATAAACCAATCCGGATGCATATCCATATCTGATGCGATCTTGATGGTTTCGACTGCCGTCATTCCGCTTAGCACTTTAAGAGCATCATCCCACTCTTTTGCCCTAAAAAAGATCCAGGCGACATTGATGAAGTTAAAGGTCAAAAACCATGCAAGAACCGTAGGCAGTCTGAAGCCTATCGATCTCCAGATATGGTTGACGACCAAGGCGATACCGTGTAATAATCCCCAAAACACAAATGTCCATCCCGCTCCGTGCCAGATGCCGCCGAGTGTGAACGTAGCCATAAGATTCACATAAGTTCTAAAATCCCCTTTCCTGTTCCCGCCAAGAGGGATATAGATATAGTCTTTTAAAAAGCGTGAAAGGGTGATATGCCATCTTCTCCAAAAATCCTGAATACTTAGAGCTTTATAGGGTGAGTTGAAATTGATCGGCAATACGATGTTAAATAAAAGTGCTGCACCGATGGCCATATCGGTATATCCGCTAAAATCAAAATAGAGCTGAAATGTATAGGACAATGATGTCGCCCAGGCTTCGGTAAAACTCAAAACATGTAAAACGTCAAAACCTTTATCGGCTATCTCTGCAAAACTATCCGCGATGACCACCTTCTTAAACAGACCTATGGAGAAGATAAAGAGTCCAGTTGCGATGTTTTTGTAGTTCTTTGCCAAGTTCCATTTGTTTGCAAACTGCGGCATCATCTCGGCATGATGCACGATCGGACCCGCGATGAGCTGAGGGAAGAATGTGACAAAGAGTGCGTAATTTAAAAAATCGTACTCTTTGGTTTCGCCTCTATAGCTGTCGACAAGATATGCAATCTGTTGAAAGGTAAAGAAACTAATGGCAAGAGGAAGAGCCAGATGCAAAAGAGATAAGGAACTGTGCAGCGCCAGATTGATGTTTTCTATAAAAAAATCGCTGTATTTAAAATATCCCAGCAGCGCGATATTTGACACTACACCAAACATAAGAAGAGATCTTTTGCCTACTTTTGCTTTTTTAAAGTTCTCGTTCAGGCTGTTACCTATCACATAGTTAAAAAGCATGGACGAAAGTATGAGCGGAAGATACACTATGTTCCACCAGGAGTAGAAAAACAGCGATGCAAAGACCAAAAAGCCCCTGGCTCCTACCGTTAAACGTTTTTGCAGAAGATAAAAATAGATAAAAAATGTAAACGGCAAAAACAAAAAGATGAATTCGTAGGAGTTAAAGAGCATAAAATTAATTTCTTTGTATCTTGTATCCTTCAAGATACAATATATCGATATTACAATCCAGATAATCTAAAATAGCATCATGCGGGGTATGTACGATTGTCCGGCCATGTAAGTTGAATGAAGTATTGATAAGAACACCAAAACCGGTTAATTTTTTTAGCTCTTTTAACAGTTTATAATAAGTAGGGTTGTCGTCTTCTTCGACAAATTGAGGTCTTGCCGTTCCGTCTACATGTATTGCCGATGGGATTTTATCGTTAAACTCCTCTTTTACGCGAAATGCTATTGCCATATGTTTGTGTTGAAAACTCGATTGAAATAAGCGCTCTCTTTCCTCTTCTAAAATCGACGGGCAAAAAGGTTGATATTTAGGTCGTTTTTTAACTTTTAGATTGATCATTTCTCTGATATCGGGATTTACAGGATTGGCTAAAATTGAACGATTTCCTAATGCTCTTGGACCGAACTCCATTTTTCCGTGCACGACAGAGACGACTTTGTCTTGAGAAAGTATTTGTGCGGCATCTTTGTACCATTCATCACCCAGGTATGTATATTTTATCTTTGTGCTAAAATCTTTTATGGCTTTTTCTACGTCGACTTTACTGTGTTCATTGCCAAAATACGGCATCACTTTTTTTGACAGCCAGCTTATATCTTGGTTTAGTTCCAGGGCTTTTAGTATCGCTGAACCTGCAGAAATTCCCTCATCTCCCATAAACGGGAGTACATAGATGCTTTTAAACGGTGTTCTTTCATATATATTCAAACTCATAATGATGTTGGCGGCGACTCCGCCTGACAGACATAAATGTTGTGAGTCATATTTTTTTGATACTTGATTTAAAAAGTCACATATTGTATCTTCAAGGTATGTTTGAATTGTACTGGCAAAACTTTCTTCACCGATGTTCTTTATCTGCTCTTGAAGATATGCAATGTCGTAGAATTTTGCAACAAGCTTTGTGTCATAGTGAATTCCAGAATCACTAATTGTCGTACATTCGGTAAGTTGAGTATATAAAGTTTCGTTTTTTGTTGAAAAAGCGGCGAGTGCTTCGACCTTGCCTTCATCACTATTTGGTCTTAATCCTAACGCTTCTGTAAAATTACTGTAGATATTTCCGATAGAGGTAAGTTTTGTAGATGCATCGACTTTTATAGTTTTAGATTGTGCAATCTCTTTATAATCGGAATCAGCATCAAAGATAAATAGTTTACTAAAATGGCCGTCACCTTCGCCGTCAATGGTAAGACTTAGGACATTTTCTTTTTTAACGAAAGGTGAAAAGTAGTATGCGGCAATAGCATGGCATAGATGGTGATCATAGTAAGCAACTTCTTTGATGGGCATACCGTTTTTTTGAAACACCTCTTTAATATAAAAGTTCATCTTGTCTTTTGGAGTTTTAAAGTTTTGATTCGGATAAAGCTCTTTTTTTGTTTTTCGCTCCAAATAATAAAGTGTATCTTTTGTATTGGTGATTAGACCCAGTAAAGTTGTCGATATTTTTTTATAATTTGAAACTTTCAGATCTTTTACATAAGTGGGTTTGAAAAGTGTTCTAAATGCTTTCTCTTTTTCAATCTCTTCTGCTCTTTTAAAATGCAGAGAATCGCTTGAAAAGCCATGGCAAACATAATCTACCCCGTCAAATTTATATTTTTCTAAAATAGGACTAATATCCATGCTGTCATGTTTTATTCGTGTTACACGTTCGGTACTCATTGCAAAAATGTTTTTTGCTTCAAAATCGATTACAAATAGTGCGCTGTCATGCCCAAAAAACTTGCTGCCTAGAATTTTCATTTTTTTCTTCATCCCGATTATAAATCAATTTATAATTTTAGTGTAATTAAGGTTTACTTATTGATTTAATTTTACGTTTCAAGTTGATTTTGTCTTCAAGCTTTTTTGCTTCGTCCATAATCGTTTTAACGGATTCCTCTTCTTTTAAAGATGCAAGTTTGGCGTACTCTTTTGCGATAATAACCAGATCATTCTTATCTTTTGCCCAGAACTTGTTGAAGTTTTTGAGTCCTTCATACCCCTCTATGGTCTTAAACTCCATTCTATTGATATCGACAAGGGAAAATCTATAGTTGTCTTCTTGTTTGGTGATAAGGATGTTGCCCAAAGAGTAATCGACGTGCCAAACTCCTTTTTTATGGAGGGCATAGCTAAAGTGTGCGAACTCTTTGAGTATCTGTTCTGTATTTTCAACCTTGTGATGAAACACTTCGCGAATGGTAAAATCGTAAGGTTCGTAGACGGATATAAAGTAGCTTTCGCTCAATAATCCCATATCAAAAAACTCTATAATGCCTATGGGTTCGGGAGTATTTATATGCAGGTTGGTCAGTTTTAGGGCGTTTAGATAGGATTTCTTGGCTTTTCCGTCTCGTAAGAATGTGTAGGCTATCCGATTAATAAAGTGCGGGACCTTAAATGATTTTACTACGCATTTTATACCGCCGAGCTCCACTATTTTCAGTTCATTTCTCGCTTTATGGATACTTTCGTTCGAAATATTGAAAATATTTTTTATATTTTGCAGATGTTTTTTAAAATCTGGATACTTGGGATTTAATAGTAGTTTATAGGACAAATTAACCTGCTTTATTTATTTGATTTGATATTATAACATTTTAATATGGAGAGTTTTGATGCGCGTAGCTGTTGTAGTGAGAAGTTTAAAGGTCGGCGGAATGGAAAGAGTGGCCGTAAATCTTTCAGAAGCTTTCGCCGATGCCGGCGACGAATCGCATCTTATATACTTCAAGGATAAAAAAAGAGCTTTTACACCAAAAGAGAATGTTCACTTTCATCACTTCAATCTTGACAAGGCATTAAATCTGACGATCATCGGTGCCTTTCTCGGTGTTGTGGCAAAGCTCTTAAACGGCATCTTCAGAAGTACCTATTTTATTTACAGCGGTATTCTTTTGGCTCCCGTATTTTGGTATAAACTTAAAAAACTGGAAAAGAAGTTTGGAAGATTCGACTTGATAATCATGCGCGGCCACGGTACTTTTGAACTAATTTGGCCGTTAAAAGACGACCGTGTGGTACAGATGGTCGAGAGTGTGTTCATAAAACACGGCTCACCGCTGGAGAATTTTTATATCAAATGCGTTTATGAAGGCAAAAAACTTGCGGGGGTATCGAGCGGCGTCAAAGAGAAGATCGAAGAGGTTTTAAAAATAACATCGGTCAAAGCGAAGTCGGTAAATGTCGTGAATAACCCCTTGGATATTGATGATATCCGCAAAAAAGCCGAAGCGTATAAACCTGAGATAGCAGAAGAGTATATCATCAGCGTTGGGCGGGTGACCCCGAACAAAAATATTACCTTTTTGCTTGAATCTTATAAATTTGCGAGAGATCATTACAACCTTGCTTTGCCTCTGGTTATCGTCGGAGACGGTCATGATATGCAAAACGTCAAACAAAGAATAGAAGAGTTAAAACTCACTTCATATGTAAAGACGTTAGGCTTGTTAAGCAATCCCTATCCGTGGATAAAAAACGCATCACTTTTGACATCGACTTCATTTGCAGAAGGCTTTGGAATGGTATTGATAGAAGCGCTTTCCTGCCATACAAAGATTATCTCGACAAAATCAAAAGGCGGAGTAAAAGATATAATGACCGGTGATCTGCAGAGTTATTTGACCGATTTCGATGTGCAAGAGTTCGCAAAAAAGATGGTCGAGACTCTTGGTGAAGAAAAAGAGTGGGATTTTGACAGCTACACTCAAAAGTTCAGACCCGAAGCGATTGTCGGTAGATATAAAGAACTGTACTTATAATCTTTCTATATTTTTACTTTCGATGACAAAAAAGAGTTCGTTGGCGCGCACCGCTCTTTTAAAGTAGCTTTTGTCTTTTCCCGTAACCGTTCTTTTTATCAATCTTTTCAGATGTTTATAGGCTCTTTTAACGGAGACAGAAAGAAGAGAATCTCTCAGGTCATGGATCGCTTCAAGGGCAAAGAGTTTATCTTGCTGCAACTCTTCGTCCAATTCGAACGAATAGACTCCGTCAAAATAAAATTCATCAAAATTCGGCGGCAGGTTTACGGACGTATGCATTGGACCGACGGGATAGGTTTCGCTTAGAGTCAAATGGTTCGTGTATGCAAGCAGCTTGCACGGCAGTTCCGTTTTTTTTAGAGCATCGATAAGAGCCTGTGTGGTGTATTTGTGATCGGGATGAGAGTCTATGGCGGGATGCGGGGTAATAATATATTCTGGCTGCACTTGCGTAAGTATCAATTCAAGATCATGTAAAAACGAGTCGTATGTCGGTCTTACCTGTACGGACAGATCCAGATAAGAATGAGAGACTTTTCTAAAAGAGTTCATATCTCCAAAACCCTCTATAAACGAAGACGCGTCCTCTTTTGGATGTTCGCTCATCCATTTCAGACTCCCGCCGTAATATCCGAGAGTCAAAGAGTTTTCCGGTACTACGCCGCCCAAAACCGGAACGCTTAGAGCGTCAAAGGTTCGAAGTTCGGCTTTTTTAAGCGCTGCTTGAGTTTTGTTTTCATAAAGATCACAGTAGTTGCACACCCCATGTTCGCCTATCGTCGTCGTGACGATAGTCACGTCTTTTGCAGATTTATACAGTCCAAAAGCTGCTATCTCCGAATCGTCGGCATGCGGGGCTAAAATAAGGATTTTTTTTGAAAGGTCTATCTCGTTTTTATATCCGTACAGTGTCGATTCGCCTGTTTTTAATTTTAAGTTTCTGCAAAGAAGTCTCAAGTGTTCATTTTTTGTGTGCGAAATATTTAGATATCTATCTCCTTGCGCCCCATATTCGAAAAAATGTTTGCTACCCTCTATCTCGATAGACGGCTTAAAAAAGTAGGACAAAGGATGAAAAGCAAGGGATATTTTTAAAAAAAGCGTATCGAAATCCTTATGTTCAAGCGGAAGTGTCATAAAATCTTGTTTTATAACAATATTTTGTAAAAAAGGCGGTTGCAGAGTATATAGATGGTCTTTTGCGGGATCATACCCGTATTTTTTCGTTCGTTTAAAGACGATAAAGAGATAAATGATCAAAATGACGCCAATAAAAGAGTAAAAAAACATAAAATCTCCTGATTAAAATTATATCCAATAGTTACTGTGATAGAATATCAATCATGAAAATAACAGCAAATATTATCACTTTAAATGAAGAAAAAAATATAGCAGATGTCATAAAATCCGTTCAAAAAGTATGTGATGAAGTGTTGGTAGTCGATTCGCTCAGCAGTGATAAAACATGTGAAATCGCGGAGGCTTTGGGCGCAAAGGTTGTCAAACAGGCATATTTGGGTGACGGTCCCCAAAAAGCATTCGGTGGGCCGTTGGCTAAAAACGACTGGATACTCAGTATCGATGCGGATGAAAGACTTGATGTAAATGCTATTGAAGCGATAAAAAAACTTGATCTGGATACTACGCCGTATGATGCGTTTTCCTTTGCCAGAAAAACGTTTGTCGGAAAACATTTTATCAGGCTTTGGTACCCCGATCGCGTGACAAGGCTGTATAACCGTAAAAAGTGCGCCTTTTCCACTGCGGGAGGGCACGCAAGGGTTCAGACAAAAAACGTCAAAGATCTTGATGCAGATATGCTTCATTACTCATACGAAGACTACTCTCAGATGATAAAGACCACGCATAAATTTATAACAAGAGGTGCGAGAATAGCACACGAAGAGGGAAAACGTGCTTCTTCGTTTGACCCGTTTTTACATGGAATGGGAGCATTGTTCAAAGCGCTTGTTCTAAAAGGCGGCGCGTTTCATGGCATCCACGGCTGGAATGTGGCGATTATATCCGCATTCAGCTCTTACATGAAATATGCTTTGATGCTGGAGATGCAAGAAGATGAGTAAAAAAAATCTTCTTGAGCTCTGCCTTTCTCCCGATCTTGGCGGTCTGGAGCTTTATATGGTAAGATGCGCAAAAGCTCTTGAGGAGGATATGAACGTTATCAGTGTCATCAACGCAGAGGGAAAGCTTGAACAGTACTATAAAGATACACCCTATAGATACGAAGCTATTAAAAGAAAATCGGGGATGGGAGCTTACGGTACGGCAAAAAAGCTTGCGCGCATTATAGACGAGAATAAAACGGAGATCATCCATGCCCATTGGACAAAAGATCTTTTGACGGCAGTTCTGGCGAAAAAACTTTCTACACATAAACCCCGCATCGTACAAACAAGAAATATGACAATGACGAGATTTAAAGACGATGTGTATCATCGGTGGCTGTACAAAAATATTTCGCTTATGCTTCCGGTTACCTATCAGGTCAAAGAGCAGCTGGAGCATTTTATCCCTCAAAAAGTAAGACCTAAAATAGAGGTCTTGTATATGGGATCGGATAAGCCTGAACTACTCAATGATGAAGAAGTAAAGGAATTAAAAGATAAACTTGGCTTCGATCTTGAGAGTTTTAATGTCGGGATGGTCGGGCGTATCAACGAAGCAAAAGGGCAGCACTTGCTTATCAAAGCGGTCGAACTGCTAGTAAAAAAAGGTTTGTCCGTAAATGCGTACTTCGTAGGACATCCGATGAAAGAGAGCTATCTTGAAGAGCTGAAGCATGACGTAAAGAGTCGAGGTATTGAGCAAAATATTCACTTTTTGGGTTTTATGAAGAACCCGCATCATTTTTACCAGATATGCGATGCGGTGGTTTTGGCTTCTATGCGCGAGACTTTCGGGCTTGTGCTTATAGAAGCGATGCAGGTAGGTACGGCAGTCATCGGTTCAAACAGCGGCGGAGTCGTCGAGATCATAGACGATGAAAAAACGGGATTGCTGTTTGAAAACCAAAACTATGAAGATCTGGCAAAAAAGATAGAGATGCTCGTCGGAGATATTCACTTAAAAGAAAATCTTGCAAAAGCGGGACAAGAGAAGTGTCAAGAGAAGTTTTCAAATGAAAAGCAGTTTGTGAAGCTCAAAAGTATTTTAGAAGAGATGGTATGAAAGTAAGTATAATAATCGCGGTCTATAAAGATATAACTGCATTGAACCTCATTATTGAAGCACTTAAAACCCAGACATATAAAAATTTTGAAGTGATCGTCGCAGAGGATAATGACAGCCGGGAGATGAAAGAGTATGTGACCTCCATAAAAGGGTTGGATGTCAAGCATACGTTTCAAGAAGATGCGGGTGTCCGAAAATCAAGATCGCAGAATAACGGGATATTAAAAAGTTCCGGCGAATATCTTATATTTTTAGACGGGGATATTATTCCATATTCTACATTTGTAGAAGGACATGCGGCTTTGGCTCAAAGAGGCAGAGTTTTAGCCGGAAGACGAGTCAATTTGAATGCACAGCTGACAAAAAAGTTTAGGGAAGGAGCTTTAAAACCGTATACTTTGGAAAAATATTACTTTTTTTTAGGTTTTGGGCTGATGTTCGATAGAAATGCTAGATTTGAACAGGGAGTACATATCGATCCAAACTCGCTTATCTATAAAAGTTTTATGGCCGGCAGAAAAAGAAATACAAGCCTTATCGGCTGTAATTTCTCCTGTTTTAGAGACGACATGATAGCCATCAACGGATTTGACGAAAGTTACGGTGAATCTTCGCTGCCCGATGATATGGATCTCGATTGGAGATTTCGCGCTTACGGACTTACATTACATTCCTGCAAGAATGTCGCAAATACGTTTCATCTGTTTCATAAAAAACAGAACAATCCCACAAGCAAAGAACAATGGGCAAGATTCAATAAAAACAAAGAAGAGAAAAAATATGTTTGTGAGCAGGGGTTGAGACAGCATAATGTATAAAACACTGTTATCATCGAAAAAATATCTTCAAGATAAAGATCTGCTGACACTTTGGCTTAATAATCTGCTTGTCGTGTATGCTTTTTTATTACCGATATCCCAGACGATCAAAGCAACAGTTTTTAGTTTTATGGTTATATTGTTTATTATCAGAGGGGATGTCGTAAAACATGTGAAAGCCGCATTGCAAAATTCTGTAGTAAGAGCCTTCGTATATATTTTTATTGCATATATCGTTGGGATGTTGTGGACTGAAAATATTGCCGAGGGCTTATACTGGGTAAAAAGCATAAAATACGGACTTTATCTGCTTTTATTTTATGCAATAGCAGACGGCAGATATATCGATAAGGTCATATCGGCTTTTATATTCGGAATGTTTATCAGTGAATTGACTTCGTATGGTATGCACTTTGGGATAATGCCGTGGAAGCTGGAGATCGGTCGTATCCTTTTTTATCAGGCACCAAGTATGGAAGACCCTTCTCCGTTTTTAAACCACATTCATTACGGTGTTGCTCTTGCGTTTACGGTTATATTATTAATTCATAAAACTTTTTTTGAAAAACATGATGGTTATCTAAAAATCTTTATGGGCATATTTATAGTGACTGCGACGTCAAATATCTTCATTACCGGAGGAAGAACGGGGTATGTTACATTCTTTTTGCTGATTGTTGTACTTGCGGTTTTTTATTTAAGAAAAAGTGCTTTAGGCATATTTTTAGCTATATCCGTTGTATTTGTAACGGCATATAACTTTAGTCCGATATTTCACGCAAAAGTACATCAAACCGAGCAAAGTTTATACTCTTTATTTAAAGACGATCCAAACTTTAATACTTCTTTAGGTGCCAGAACAGGAATATATTATTATGCATATGAGGTGATCAAAAAAGATCCTGTCTTCGGTGTGGGTACGGGTGATTCTATGGATAAAATTCATGATATGGCACCGGAGAAAGATTACATAATAAACTCACTTTTGCATGAACATAATCAATTTTTAAGCGTATTGCTCAAACTTGGAATAATCGGTTTGTTTATTTATCTTAATATTTTTTATCAGATATATAAATTTAAACAAAAAGAGAAGGATCTGAGATTTATAATGATATTTATAACATTGACCATTGCATTTGGAACTTTGATGACACTGTTTAATCTTAGATTCTTTCTCCCTTTGTGGGCCGTGTTTTTGGCAGTGACACTAATAAACAGAGATAGAAGAACTATAAATTATGTAGAGCTGGATGATAAAAAACAGTTGTTGCAGATCATTATATTGATAGCAGTATTCGGAGGGGCAAGTTTATTGCATCAGTTGATATAATCAGACCAATAGTTCTAAATACTCATTCGCTTCGCGTGACGGAGCAAAGAGATCTTTCGCGTTCTCTCTGTTTTCTTGAGCGAGTTCTATCTCTTTATCCAGATTTTGTACGATCATATACAGTTCTTCGGAGAGAGCCTGTACATTTTTGTCTTCGACAAGATGGATATGAAATCCCATCTCCTTAAAATTACTGACGGCCGTGTTATCAAAAGCTAAAACGATGATCCCATGAGATATTGCTTCCATAAGGACATTACCGAATCCTTCGCCTTTGGTCGGAAACAAAAAAATGTCATGTTTTGGATATTTGTCATAGATATTGTCGGTAAATCCGCACATTTCAAAAGAGTCTTTGTATGGCAAGGAGTCTATAAACTTTATAAACTCCTCTTTATAGTTTTCTGCGATCGAGCCGTAGCTGTTAAAATGGAAATTGATTTTGTTCTTGTAAAGTGCTTCGCATGCAAGAAGAGCTTCGGCCAGACCTTTTCCCGGAGTGATGCGTCCCACATGTAAAAGCTGAAGCGTTTCGTTTTTTGTTTTTGGCAGTTGTGAACAGGCTTTTGGCATGGACGGAATAATGGTCGTCAGTTTTGTGTTTTTTCCAAAAGGGACGATATAGGCGACGTTTTTTGCCAGATGTTTTGATATTGCTACATGAGCACTTACGCGAGAGTATATCAATTTATGAAAAAGATCTTTTTTCGGATTTGACTTTGTCGTTCCGTGACGTACGATAAGGTTGATATCTAATCCTAAAAATGAAAAATATAAAGATTTCAGCTCCGAAGCACCGAGGAAAATAACGTTTTTAATATGTTTTTCCTTAATGATCCTGCGGGCGTGGTATATGATAGAGAAACTAAAAGTGGACCTGAAGTCTATTGTCTCGAATTTTAAATTCGAATAGTCTTTGTTGCCGAGACATTGTTTATGCATAAAATGGTTGTCGCGTACGATCAAAGTCACATCGTTATAGTCAGACAATATTTTGGCAAGCTTCAAGCCTGCCAGCTCCATACCGCCTTTGTTCGGTGAGAGGCATATAACGGCGGTCGGCTGTTTGCTTTTCAACTATAGTCTTCCATCGCTTTTTTTGAGTATCGATTTTATATCGTAGACGACACAGTTTTCGTTTTGGGTTAGATCGAGTTCTTTAAACTCATTGTGCGCGACTGCCAGAACGATCGCTTGATGAGAAGAGAGATCTATATTACCGTTTTGTAGTAATGATAAATTGTATTCATGTCTTACCTGTTCGGGATCCGCCCATGGATCATATATGTCGACGTTACATCCGAACTCTTTGAGCTCGTTTATAACATCTACGACTCTTGTATTTCTTGTATCTGTACAGTTTTCTTTGAACGTTATACCCAAAACAAGGATATTGGAACCCTCTATCTTATGCCCTTTTTTTATCATGAGCTTTATAACCTGATTGGCGACATAGATCCCCATGTTGTCGTTGAGCCTGCGTCCTGCGAGGATAATCTCCGGATTATATCCGACCTCTTGAGCTTTATATGTCAAGTAGTAAGGATCGACACCTATACAGTGTCCTCCTACAAGTCCCGGTCTAAATGGTAAAAAATTCCATTTCGTACCTGCTGCATCAAGTACGGCATTTGTGTCTATGCCGAGTTTATTAAAGATGATCGCAAGCTCGTTAACAAAAGCGACATTGATGTCACGTTGGGAATTCTCGATAACCTTTGCGGCTTCTGCTACTTTTATGGAATCTGCCAGATGTGTTCCGGCCGTTATAATGCTTTTGTAAAGATTATCTACCTCTATAGCAATCTCTTTTGTCGAACCGGAAGTTACTTTTAAGATATTTTTTACGGTATGTTTTTTATCACCGGGATTGATACGTTCAGGAGAATATCCGCAGAAAAACTCTTTGTTGAAAGTTAGCCCGGAAGTTTTTTCTAGTATGGGTACGCAGACCTCTTCGGTCGCACCCGGGTAAACGGTCGATTCGTAGATGACGATGTCATTCTTTTTAAGAACTTTCCCGATCGATTCACTTGCTTTTATCAAAGGTGTAAGGTCAGGCCGTTTATGATCGTCGATAGGCGTCGGAACTGTTACTATATAGATATTGCAGTCCGATATTTTGTTTAGGTCGTTCGTAAAAGAGAGGTGATTGTCTTTAATAGCTGTTAAGAGTTGTTTGTCATCTATTTCTAGTGTTCTGTCATGGCCTCTGTTAAGTTCATCGATCCTCAATTGGGCAATATCAAAACCGATCGTTTCATATTTTTCGCCAAAAGCAACCGCCAATGGTAAACCGACATATCCTAATCCGATAACCGCTATTTTATATGTTTTCATAGTATTCTTTCGCTATTATTATAATCTTAATTGAAAGGTGAATATTATATCTAAAAGGAGCTAATATTAAGATTTTATTTATAAACAGCCATTCTGCTGATTATGTGCAGGATCTGACATACAGCGGGCTCGTGAAATTACTGGGTGCTAAAAATGTCGTCGATGTCGCATGGAACAAGAAATTTCATATCAACTATAAAAAATATCCTAAGAATCTCGGATACATTCCGGGTTCTCTTTTTCCTTCTCTGATAAATAGAGTAAATGCCCGTTACGATGCAGTTATAGTTGCCGCTTCAAAAGTCGACTGTTTTGAAAAGTATATAGAATTAGCTCCGAATATAGATAAAAATATACCCGTTATCTTTGTAGACGGCGGAGACGGTTCGGGGATTGGATCAGACCTTACTGTCTACGGACGCCCTGAACTTTATGAAAAATCACAGAAGATAAGAGCTTTTGATTATATCTTTAAAAGAGAGTATCTAATAGGGGCAGATCATCCGGCAAATGTCTTTCCTTTGCAGATCTCTTTTAACCTTGACCGCTTGCCCTCTTTGCCTGATGAAAAAAAATATGATGTTTCTTTTTGGGCCGTAGAAACGGGTGACGGAATCAGAACAAGAGCACTGAACCTGCTAGAAGATAAGTTCGACTGTAAAGCAAACGGGACAAAACGTAATCAAAAATTCAGTAGATATTCCCGAAAGGGTTCATTTTATCTTCAAGAGTTAAAACGTTGTAAAATCGTGTTGAACTTCAGAGGCGGCGGATGGGATACGATGCGTTATTGGGAAGTTCCTGCGGTCGGCAGTCTTATGATAACGCAAAAACCGCAAATAAATATTCCTCATGATTTTGAAAACGGCGTACATGTCGTGCATTGTAAAGACGATCTCAGTGATCTGGTCGAGCTGTGTGAATATTATTTGAAAAACGAATCAGAACGGGAGACGATGGCACAAGCCGGAAAAAAACATCTAGAGATGTATCATACGGATGTGAAACGTGCGGAATATATACTGCAAAAGGCTCACTTAGTATGAGCCTGAAACTTTAAAAGATACCACTCGACGGTCTTTACGATCCCGCTTTCAAAGTTCTCATCGGCTCTCCAGCCGAGCTCTGTTTCTATCTTGGTCGCATCGATGGCATAACGCCTGTCATGTCCCGCACGGTCTTCTACGAAGGTTATGAGGTCTTTATAGCTTTTTTTAGCGGGAACTTTTACATCGAGGATTTCGCATATCTTATTGACGATGTAAAGGTTGTCTCTTTCGTTTCTTCCGCCTATGTTGTAAACCTCTCCCGCTTTGCCTGTGTGATAGACGAGATCTATCCCTTTGCAGTGATCCAGCACGTAAAGCCAGTCGCGTATGTTTTTTCCGTCCCCGTATATCGGGATCGGTTCGTTTGCCAGCGCTTTTTTTATAATGGTCGGGATCAGTTTTTCGTTATGCTGTTTTGGTCCGTAGTTGTTTGAACAGTTGGTGATGACGGTATTCATCCCGTATGTATGGCGATAGCTTCTTACGATCATATCGCTTGATGCTTTGCTTGCACTGTAGGGAGAGTTCGGCGCGTACGGAGTCTCTTCGCTGAAGAGGCCGGTATCGCCTAAAGTTCCGTATACCTCATCGGTCGAGATATGGTGAAATCTGCTTGCTTTGTATTTTTCGTTATGGACGAATGGGCTTCGCATCCATTTTTTATATGCAACGTCGATCAGCGTGAACGTTCCGTTCACGTTTGTCTGCACAAAAATTCCGGGATTCTTTATGGAGTTGTCCACATGTGACTCTGCGGCAAAATGGATGACGCCTTGTATGTCGTATTCGCTAAAAATGAACTCAACCAGTTCACGGTTGCAGATATCGCCTTTTATAAATTTATATCTGGGATGATCCTCTACCTCTTTGAGGTTTTTCAAATCTCCCGCATATGTCAAAAGGTCGAGATTTATCAAATTATACTCAGGATATTTATCCAAGAAATAGGGAATGAAATTGCTTCCGATGAATCCTGCGCATCCCGTAACTAAAATATTTTTCATTATCTTCTCTCTCCCATTATCGTTAAACATGCATCCAGACTGTCTTTCCAAAAAGGTATCGTTATACCGAACTCCTTTTTTATCTTCGCTTTGCTTAGCAGCGAGCAGTGTGGTCTTGATGCCGGCAGGGGGTACTCTTTTGCTTCGATAGGATCTATTTCGCATTTAAGCTTTGCCATGCGCATGATCTCTTTTGCGAAGTCATACCAGCTTAGCACCCCTTCATTAGAGTAGTTGTATATCTCTACTTTTTCATTTTTAATATCCGGTAATATCGTAAGTATCGTTCTTATCAAGTCTTTTGCATATGTGGGAGTCCCCACTTGATCGTAGATCACTCCGAGCCGCTCTTTCTCACGTCCGAGCCGCAGCATGGTTTTTACGAAGTTGGTTCCAAAAGAGCTGTATATCCATGATGTTCTTATAATGATAGAATTCTTCGGGGCGGCTTTTATCATAGCTTTTTCACCCTCATATTTTGTTTTTCCGTAAACGGACTCAGGGTTCGGAGTATCTTCTTCGTTGTACGGTTTGTGGTGTCGTCCGTCAAATACATAGTCCGTCGATATGTGAATAAGCCGGATATTTTTTTCTTTTGCTGTCAGTGCAAGGTTTGCAACTGCCAAATGGTTTATCTTGTCGGCGTTTTCTGCATCCGATTCCGCTTTGTCGACGGCTGTGTACGCAGCGCAATTTATGATCGTTTGGATGTTGTTTTTTTCACAAAATCGTTGAACTGCTTTATAATCTGTAATATTCAAAGAGTCTTTGTCCGTGAAAAAGCAGCTGTACGGATAATCGTCATGCAAAGCTTTGATCTCGCTGCCTAGTTGACCGTCCGCTCCCGTTATTAAAATATTATGCATGATCTGTGCCTTGACGAGAGAGTATGGTGTAATAGTCGATACCGTATTCAAACAGATCTTTCGCATCTTTTAAAAGCGGTTGAACTCTGTCTTTGGCGGAGAGATTAAGTTCTTCATGCAGTATCTGCCAGTCGATACCCAACGCAGGATCGTCAAACGCTATGCCTCTGTCGCATTCGGGAGAGTAGTAGTTGTCTACCTTATAGGCAAATACGGTATCTTCTTCAAGAACAACGAATCCATGTGCGAATCCTCTTGGGACCAAGATCTGTTTCTTGTTATCGCCGCTTAGTTCGACTGCAACATGCTGACCGAACGTAGGTGAATTTTTTCGTATGTCTACCGCTACATCCAAAACACGTCCCTGTATGACGCGTACGAGCTTTGTCTGTGCATGAGGAGGAAGCTGATAGTGAAGTCCGCGCAGTACGCCGCGCGAGCTTTTGCTTTCATTGTCCTGACAAAAATCTATCTTGTATCCTAAAAATTTTTCAAGTTTATCGGCTCGAAACGTCTCTACGAAATAACCGCGGTTGTCTCCATGCACTTTCGGTTCGCAGATAATGACATCGGGTATATCCGTTCTTGTAAATATCATCTATCTGATCCTTCTTGGCTGTAATGCTCTTCGGATAAGATACTCTCCATATTGGTTCTTGCTTAATGGCTGTGCCAGTTCAAGAAGTTTTTCTTTTGAGATATATCCCATCTCATAGGCTATCTCTTCTATACAGGCGACTTTTAAAGCTTGACGTTTTTCAATGGTCTGGATAAACTGGCTGGCTTCAAGCAGAGACTCATGTGTTCCGGTGTCCAGCCAGGCATAACCTCTGCCCATAAGTTCGACTTTCAGTCTCTGCTCGCTCAGATAATCCTGATTCAGTGTGGTTATCTCTAACTCGCCTCTTGCGCTCGGTTTGACGAGTTTTGCTTTTTGTACTACGTCATTAGGATAGAAATAAAGACCTACGACGGCATAGTTGCTTTTTGGATCTTTCGGCTTTTCTTCGATGCTTGTTACATTGCCCTTACTGTCGAATTCGGCAACACCGTAACGCTCGGGATCTTTGACGTAGTAACCAAATACGGTCGCATTATTGTCGTCTTTGGCATTTTTTACGCTTTGCGCTAAAAGTTGTGTAAGACCGTGTCCGTAGAAGATGTTGTCGCCGAGGATCAGACACACATCGTCGCCGCCGATAAATTCGTTTCCAAGGATGAATGCCTGAGCCAGTCCGTCCGGTGAGGGCTGTTCTTTATAAGAAAACCGCATTCCTATATCGTTTCCGTCGCCTAAAAGATCTTCAAATCTCGGCAGATCATGCGGGGTCGAGATGATAAGTACTTCCGTGATTCCTGCAAGCATGAGAACGGAGAGCGGATAGTAGACCATAGGTTTGTCATAGATCGGTACGAGCTGTTTGCTCACGCCTTTTGTTATGGGATAGAGTCTGGTACCGCTTCCTCCGGCTAAGATGATGCCTTTCATATATCTGCTCTCTTTCGCGTTATTGCCAATTGTTGGCTCTTTGCTCTTCTATGTATTCTCTGATGGTGCGGCTCGGCTTCCATCCAAGTGCTTCTGTTTTCGCGGTGACCACATCGGCTGTCATACGGTTTCCTTTTCTCTCGGGAAGCATCTCGATCTTTCCGCCGAACATCTCGGCGATCTCTTTGACGCTGTAAGCTTCGGGGCTTCCTATCCCGAACTCGTCGCCGTAACCGTTTTCACCTACAAGCACAAGACCGTTTATGATGTCGTCGACGTGAGTGAAGTTTCTCTTCTGCGTTCCGGGGCTTACGATCGTAAGCGGTTCGCCTTTTTTCATCTTTTCTTTGAACAGGGCGATCAAAGTGGCGTATCTACCCGTTTGTATCTCTCTTTTTCCGTAAACGTTGTAAAAGTAGACTATCGCATAGGGGACGTTAAACCAGTTGCCGTAGTTTTCTACAAGTTCGGTGTTTGTCGCTTTGCTCCATGCATAAGGCGACTGGCTTCGCCCGAGTCCGCCGTCGCCGAATTTTGTACTGCTTCCGGCATAGACGATCTTTGCACCCGTTTTGCGCGCGAACTGTAAGACGGAGAAGATACCGTCCTTGTTGAATCTCCAGACCTGTTCGATATCCTCAAAGCTTTGCTCGACTCTTGAATATTCTCCGAGATGGTAGATGGTATGGGGTTCAAAATCTATAAGTTTATCTATATCCGCCGTAAGACCTTCGATGTAGGTCACGTTTGCTACGTGATTTTCTTTGCTGCCCGTAAAGTAGTTGTCAAGAGAGTATACTTCGTTATTTTCATCCTGTGCAAGTCTTTCACAAAGATTACTTCCTACAAATCCCGCACCGCCGGTGACTAATATTCTTTTTTTCAAAATAGGTCCTGTTTTATGTCTAAGTTCGGTAATTTTACCGAATTAAGATAAAATTACTAATTAATTTAAACTTGTTAGACAGATAACCACTTAGGATATAATTTCATATGAATAAAACACAGCATTTTTCATTTTTACTGCGACAGTTGAAGTTGTTTTTCAGGGTCGAACTCTTTTTTCTGCTTCTGATGAGTCTGGTGCGCATATATCTTTTTGTAAATTATGCAAAGGGATCGAAATACTCTCTCTCGGAGCTCGCATACGCGTTTTGGATAGGATTCAGGCTCGACGTCAGCGCATTGGCATATACTTTTATACTGCCGGTGCTTATGCTGTTTCTTTTGTGGATATTTCGATTAAGATTTTTAAACTCTCTGGTAAACCACTTTTTTAAACTCTATTTCTTTGTTATCTTCTTGATCCTTTCCGTTTTGATAATTACGGACATAGGGTATTTTTCGTTTTTCGGCGATCATATGACGCTGATGGTCTTTGGGATCTTTGACGATGATACGAAAGCGCTTTTTGAGATCGCGCGAAAAAACTACAACCTGTGGCTTTACGGAGTGATGGGGCTGATCTATACGGCCGCGGGATATTATATAATCTCAAAAGCCATAAAGAACAAGGCAGAGATCAAAGAAAAGAATTGGAACTTTTTTAAACAAGGCGGCTTTTTTTTAGCGCTTTTCGTCATCGTCTTTTTGGCCGTACGCGGTTCTGTTGGACTCTTTCCGTTAGCCGTCTATATCCCGGACGTGTCAAGCGATCCCGTTATCAACAAACTTCCGCAAAATGCCGTTCACGCGATGATAAAAGCCGAAGACCAGTATGAAAAGAGCAAGAGCGGTAATTACGACCTTATCAAGATGAGCGGGTACAAAGGAAAAATAGCCCAGGCATTCAAAATATATACGGGTAAAAACGATATAAACGAAAAAAATCTGCTCTCAAATATCATATACAAAACAAAAAAAGACACTATTTTGGAGAAAAATCCGCCTAATGTCGTACTTGACGTCGTGGAAAGCTTCGGTATGCCTATCCTCGCTTATCAAAGCGAAGAGTTCGACATCATGCGTTCTTTGAAGAAAAATTTCTACAAAGACGTATTGTTCACGAACTTCATATCGGCTTCAAACGGAACCATCGAGGATCTGGAGCCGCTGATGCTCAATATTACGGCTCGTCCGAAATCGACACCGTTTGGGCAAAGCAGATATCTTAACACTTCGTTCTTTCAAGCAAGCGCGCGTGTCTATCAAAAAGCGGGATATGAGACGACGTTCGTATACGGAGGAGATCTTTCTTGGAGAAACGTAGGAGCTTTCTTTTCCAGACAGGGATTTGACCATGTTTACGGTAAGGCAGCGATCATTGAAAAACTGCAGCTCGATGAAGCGAAAGTTTCTCATGACTGGGGAGTCTATGACAAATATCTCCATGAGTACGTTTTGCAAAAGCTAAAAGAGGCCAAAAAACCTCAGCTGATAGTTGTTATGACGACAAACAACCATCCGCCTTATAAGCTGGATCCTGCGTACGACAGTAAAAAGCTGCATTTTTCGGATGAATTGAAAAAACACCTTGTCGGCGATCTTGCATTGGATCATCAGCGCTTTCAGGATTACCAATATGCTCTGGACATGGTCGGACATTTCCTAGACGAGGTGAAAAACTCTTCGTTAAAAGACAATACGGTAGTTGCGATCACGGGAGATAATAACACCGTAGAGGGGATCATGCATTATGATGATTATTATACGCAGACAAAGCGTATCCCTTTTTATATTTACCTTCCTCCTGCTTTGCGATACAAAATAGAAGGGATAGACATGAAAACGGCAGGTTCGGACAAAGATATTTTTCCGACACTCTATAATCTGACTCTCTCGGATGCTTCGTATACGGCTATAGGTACGAATCTGCTTGATAAAAACAAGCTGCATTGCGGATTTAACGATGAAGGGGTCATTGTCGCAAACGACGGCGGTTTTAAGGCGGGACATCCGAACACAAAACTGCAAAAAGAGTGTGACAGATATTACGACGCCACTCTTGCAGTAACGGAATATCTGATAAAATCGCAAAAATAAAAAGGGATCATATTGAAAAAAGTATTGAAACGCTATCTGCCTTATATCAAAGAGTATAAACTTCAATATTTCATTGTTTTGGTAGGCATCATCCTGACTGTGGCGGCGACAACGGCAACTGCGCAGATCATGAAGCCTTTGATGGACGATATGTTCATTAAGCGTGACGAGAAGATGCTCTATCTTATCCCGATAGGTCTGATAGGGATATATTTTCTTAAATCCCTCGGGCGCTATATACAGTCTGTGTATATGAGCTATATAGGACAGCATATAGTTACGCGTTTTAGAGAGCTGCTCTTAAACAAGATCATTACGCTGGATATGGGCTTTTTGTACCTTAACAGAAGCGGAGAACTGATATCGCGCGTCATAAATGACATAGGCAGGATAGAGTATTTTGTCTCCAATATGCTGCCGGAGCTTTTCCGCGAAAGCATTACGGTCGTAGCGCTTATCGGGTATGTCATATATCTCAATCCGAAACTCGCTTTTTATTCTCTCATCCTTGTCCCGCTTATCATCTACCCTCTTATGGCGATTGCCAGAAAGCTGAAAAAATACTCTCACCGTTCACAGGCAAAGAATGCCGACGTCGTGACAAGGCTTACCGAAGTCTTCAATAACAGTGAGATCATAAAAGCCAATGCCACGGAAACTTATGAGATGGAACGTTTTTCACAGGAAAACTGGAAATTCTTTAAGATCAATATGAAGTCCGTTTATGTAGGCGAGCTGGTCTCTCCCATTATGGAGGTCATCGGTGCGGCAGGACTTGCGGCCGTTATCTTCGTCGGCGGCCATGAAGTTTATGCCAACCATATGAGCGTAGGGGAGTTCACGGCATTTTTAACGGCAGTAGGGCTTGTATTTCAGCCCATCCGCAGGATCAGTTCCATCTACCGCAGGGTACAAGACGCCATAGCGGCAAGCGAAAGAGTCTTTGAGATACTCGATATCAATAACGATATCATAGACGGCAAAGAGGAACTCAACGTAGATATAAAATCGATAGAGTTTGTGGATGTAGGGTTGAACTACCACAATAAAAAAGCGCTTAAAGAGGTGAGTTTCAGCGTAAAAGAGGGACAAAACATAGCACTTGTAGGAGACAGCGGCGGCGGGAAAAGTTCGCTTATAAACCTTATTCTCCGTTTTTACGATGCTTCAAGCGGCGAGATACTCATTAACGGCAAAAACATAAAAGAGTACATCCAAAAATCGCTTCGTTACCACATCTCTCTTGTTTCTCAGCGTGTATATATCTTTCAAGATACTCTTGCTGCAAACGTCGCTTACGGACAGGAGATAGACAAAGAACGTGTTAACGAAGCTTTAAGACTTGCGGATGCTTCTGAATTTGTTGCCGGACTGGAAAATGGAATCGATACGATGATGGAGGAGTTCGGTGCAAATCTCTCCGGCGGTCAGCGTCAGCGTATTGCCATCGCTCGCGCTATCTATAAACATGCTTCTCTTCTGCTTTTTGACGAAGCGACATCGGCTTTGGATAATGAAAGTGAAAAACGCATTCAAAGCGCTCTTAAAAACTATGCAAAAGACAAGATAACCATAACGATAGCCCACAGGCTCTCTACGATCGAAGACGCCGATAAGATACTTGTCTTTCAAGCAGGAAAGATCGTAGGACGCGGAACGCATAAAGAGCTTTTGGAAACGTCTGATATATATAAGAAGTTAGCAGGTAAGCTGGAAGGTTAAGCTATATGCAGGAAATTTTCCTGCATACGAGCGGAGGAGGAGATTATTCCGTCTCTTTTTTCAAGACGTCTTCGCGAGGGAAAGTGAACGTCGCTTTTCTGAAGACAACGATCTTCTTTATGATCTTGCCGTTTTTATCTAAAGCGTACGCCTTGATAGTTATCGGAATGACGGTATCTTTACTAGGATCGTCAACCAGCATGTCCGTTGTATAAAGCGTGACTATCTTTTTCTTTTTCACTCCCGGATGGACGGTAAACGGTTTTGTCGGCTGTTCTATCTTTATCTTGTTTTCCATCCCTTTTGGAGGAATTACGTCAAAATAGAACTTATAGTCTTTGTCCTGCGTATTTTGAAGCAGGAAAATATAGGAATTTTTGACGTCATATTTTCCGTTATCTATCTTTTCAATGGCATAAAGGCGGTTCTCTTTGTTTATATTAAGAAGCATATGCTCTTTTTTGCTTCCCATTAAACCGATTACGACGGCCAGTATTACGAGTATTACGGCGTAACCTATGATCTTCGGTCTGAAATATCTTGTTTTTCCGGCTTGGTCGAGTATCTCGCGCTCACTGGACCAGACGACAAGGCTCTCTTTGCCAAGACTGCCCATGACCTTCGTACAGGCATCGACGCATTCCAGACAGTTTATACACTCGAGCTGCAGACCCTTGCGGATATCGATATGCGTCGGACACACGCTCACACAGCTCATACAGGTCGTACATTCTGCATTCGGATTTACTTCAAGCAGATCTTTTTGTTTTGTAAAAGCCAGTTCTTTATGTTCATCATAGATATCCCCGCCGCGGTGAGGATTGTATATCGCCATAACGGTATCTTCATCGTATAAGACGGATTGAACCCTTGAATAAGGACAGACATAGATACAAAAATTTTCTTTTAAAAAGACGATGTCATACACCAAAAAGCCGACGACGCCTACTAAAAAGCCCATCATGACCATATGGTCGGCAGGATTTTTTATGTATTGGAAAAAATCTTCCGGCGGAATGAAATACCATAGAAAATCAGCAGTCGCTACGGTCGCAAGAACGATCCAAAGAGTTACGGCAATAGCTTTTTTTACTTTGTTCTCGGTTTTGCTCATATCCGGTTCTTGCTGTTTGTTCTTAATACGTTTGCGCAGTCCCAGGATCTTTGTTTCGATAAGATCGCGGTAGATAACCCTAAATACTGTTTGGGGACATACCCATCCGCAAAATACGCGTCCGCCCAAAACCGTCATACCGAATATTCCTAAGAACATTATCATCAGTAAAAAAGGCATAAGATACATCTCTTGCATATCGAACTGTACAAAGCCCAGATGAAGTTTTAATTTATCAAAACTCAGTAAAAACAGATGATTTCCGTCAATGGTGATCCATGGTGCTAATAGAGCAAAGGCAGTTGCGAGTGCGTACCCGACATATCTCATCTTTCTCCATGCGATTCCCGTGTTTTTTGGTGTCGGCTTTGAAGTAGTAGCCATATTTTTTCTCCTTATTTGGTTGTTATGGGACATGCGATTTTATTTATCACAGTCTCTTCTGCATCTTCAGGTATTTTATGAACAAGAGAACCCAGAGCTATCTCTTTTAGTTCACGGGATTCTATATAATCTTTTAACGAACTTCGGCTTACTTGCAGCAATCTTGCGATTTCGCTTACGCTTTTATCTGCTTTTATGTGAGATATTATCTCATTATGATACTTATCGAATTTAGATGATGAATGACTTCCTTTTGGTCTGCCGATCGATCGTTTGGAGCTCTCTTGCAGAGTCCGTCGAAGTTGGTCTATAATACCTAAAATCAGCATGACATCGCTATTTTTGCTAATTATAACAGATTGTTTTACAAAGTGGACTTCATATTCGTTTTTCAGCAGACAGCTGAATATCTGAACGGCATCCTCCATGTTCGTAGTAAGCGTCCAGGTGTCATAGACCAAAAGAGTCCCGCCTGCTCCGCTTTTAAAATAGTTTACTACGTCATCCCTGTCTCGCAAACGCTTGTTCTGAGATTTTTGATCTATGTACCTGTCATCGATATTGATCTTCTTTTTTTCGGCATACATATCTATTACTTTGAGCTGTTCATATGCAGTTTCAAAGTTTTTATCCGAACGAATATAAGCGTGAACCATAACGGTAAAATCCCTTTTAGTCTCAAGTTTCGTCGTCATTATACATAATAATGACGATAAAAGTCAATTATAAAAATATTTTTTACGTCAAGCATCTTTGTATTATTTATCTTGCGTTAGTGCTTATGTTTGATATAATCTCATTATGAATACATTGTTTATAGAATACAGAGACCCGCTTTTCGGGATAATCGTTTTTTTTGTCATAGTCTTTGTTATAGCACTGTTTAGTTATTGGTGGGGGCGTTTTAAAGCAAAGGACGATCATCGCCATCTTGACCGGTTTCTCAGTCAGTTCAAAACACCTCCTTCTCAAACCGAGATCAAAGAGCTGATATCCTCATCGAACATATCATCAAAATCATGGCTGCTTTTAGCCGATCTGTATTCGCAAAACGGCGAATACGAAAAGAGTATAGAGATATATCACGAGCTTTTGGCGAACAAAGAGAACGACGTGAACAAAAAAGAGATAATGTTCTTGCTGGGCAAGACCTATTTTAAAGCGGGTTTTTTGGAGAGAAGCAAAAACGTCTTTTTGGAGATATTAAAAGCCAATCCGAGAACCCCTCAGGCTTTGCGTTATCTTCTGCTTATCTATGAACATTTAAAAGATTATAAGTCTGCACTTAACGTGTTAGAACCGCTCGATGAGCTTGGAGAAGACGTCAAAAGCGACAAGGTATATCTTGAATGTATCTTGCTGTTAAATGATTTTTCATTGGATGAGAACGAAAAGATCGCAAAACTTCTGGAGATATACAAAGATCACAAAAGACTGACATACCTGATTTTTGAATATCTTTTTAGAAAAGATCCCAAATCGGCATGGCAGCATCTGGACCAGTCGCAATGCCAAAGAGTAAGCGACCTATTATGGAATCTTGATAAAGATTCTATCGATTTTGATATAATTTCACAGAATGTGTATTTACGAGAGCTTTTTAGTGCAAAAGGTTTTATAAATATGGAACGCAGCAGTAGCGTTTTTGAGTTTGATCTGTTGATCAACCTTAAAAAAAGCGGATATAGGGGCGCTGCGCTTACATTTGAATATATATGTAAAAACTGTAAACAGATCTATCCGTTTGCATTTCACAGATGTCCGAATTGTCATTCTATAGACTCCGTGCTCAGCGAGCCGATCATCTCTAGGGAATATAGTGAAAAAAATAACTCTTTTCAGTGACGGCAGTGCTCTTGGCAACCCCGGTCCCGGCGGTTTTGGAACGATACTCCGGTACAATGACCATGAAAAGATCATAAGCGGCGGAGAGCTTCATACAACGAACAACCGTATGGAGCTGAGGGGTGTCATAGAGGGTTTAAAAGCTTTAAAAGAACCTTGCGAAATCGAAGTGATCTCTGATTCATCGTATGTGGTAAAAGGGATAAACGAGTGGCTTTTGGGCTGGATAGCGAGAGATTTTAAAAAAGTAAAGAATCCTGACCTTTGGCAGGAGTATATCGAGGTCTCCAAACAGCACAAGATAAAAGCCGTATGGGTTCGCGGGCATAACGGACATGACGAGAACGAAAGGTGCGACAGCATCGCAAAAGAGGAAGCCGAAAAACAAAAAAGGCTGGTAAATTAGAATTAGGGAGTACCATGGAGTCGTTGGAAA
Organism: Sulfurimonas sp. HSL-1716; assembly: GCF_039645975.1. Lineage (NCBI taxonomy): Bacteria > Pseudomonadati > Campylobacterota > Epsilonproteobacteria > Campylobacterales > Sulfurimonadaceae > Hydrocurvibacter > Hydrocurvibacter sulfurireducens. The sequence goes on along the minus strand of NZ_CP147918.1, from coordinate 2,170,617 downwards.
AAACACTTGGCTACAAGTTTAAAGACAGACAGCTCCTTATCGAAGCGCTGACACATAAAAGCTATAAGCAGCCCTACGATAATGAGCGTCTTGAATTTTTGGGAGATGCGGTTCTTGATCTGGTGGTCGGCGAATATCTTTATAAGAAGTTTCCAAAATCCGATGAGGGAAAACTTTCAAAGATAAGAGCATCACTGGTCAATGAAGAGGGATTTAACAAGCTTGCCAATGTTTTAAATCTCGGTGATTATATATTTTTATCAAATGCCGAAGAGAACAACGAAGGCAGAACAAAGCCTTCTCTTTTGTCAAATGCGTTTGAAGCTGTCATGGGGGCGATATATCTTGAAGCGGGTCTTGAAAAAGTTCAAAAGATCACGATCGGGCTCATAGAAGCGAACTACGAAGAGATATCGCTTGATTCGCTGTTTCGCGATTACAAGACGACGCTTCAGGAACTGACACAGGCACATTTTGGCGTAACGCCGGATTACCGTCTTGTCGGAAGCCGCGGACCGGATCATAAAAAAGAGTTTGAAGTGGCCGTTATGATAGAAGACAAAGAGTATGCAAAAGCCGTAGGCAAGAGCAAAAAGATAGCGCAGCAGGAAGCTGCTTTCATAGCCATAGAGATTTTAAACAAGGAACTTTCATGAACCGTTTTGGACAAAGATTTAGCTTTAGCACGTTTGGCGAGTCTCACGGAAAAGCGCTCGGCTGTTTAGTCGACGGGGTCCCTGCCGGACTTCTTATAGACGAAGCGTTTATTCAAAGCGAACTCGACCGCAGAAAACCCGGTAAAAGCAAATTCGAAACGGCTCGCCAAGAGGATGACAAGGTGGAGATACTCAGCGGCGTGTTCGAGGGTTTGAGCACGGGAACGCCTATTGCGATGATCATCTACAATACGAATCAAAAATCAAAAGACTACTCCAACATCAAAGACGTATTTCGCCCGGGACATGCCGATTTTACCTATTTTCACAAATACGGTATCCGTGATTATCGCGGCGGCGGGCGTTCGTCTGCCAGAGAAACGGCAGCACGCGTTGCGGCGGGAGCCGTCGCAAAACTGATGTTAAAACAGCTTGATATAGAGGTACTAAGCGGAATATGCGAGATCGACGGTATCAAATCAAATGAGTTTGATTACGAATATGCAAAAGAAAGCATCATCTACGCGCTTGACCCGTCCGTCGAAGAGGCGCAAAAAGATGCTGTCATGAAAGCAAAAGAGGTGCATGATTCCGTCGGCGGTGTTTCCCGCGTCGTAATAAAAGGCGCTCCCGTGGGTCTTGGAGAGCCGCTTTATTATAAGATGGACGCCGTACTTGCCGATGCGATGATGGGCATAAATGCGGTAAAAGCCGTAGAGATCGGCGACGGCATCGGCAGTGCGTCGCTGCGAGGCTCACAAAACAATGATCCGATCCGTGCAAACGGATTTATGAGCAATCATGCAGGAGGCATTTTAGGCGGTATCACCAACGCAGAAGAGATCGTCTTAGACGTCTATTTCAAACCGACACCTTCTATCTTTCAAGAACAGCATACAATCACAAAAGACAATGACGAGGTCGACTTCTCGCTCAAAGGACGTCATGACCCGTGTGTCGCGATAAGGGGCACGATAGTGTGCGAAGCGATGGCGGCACTCGTCGTAGCCGATATGGTCTTGCTCAACATGGGTAGAACAATGAACGGCGTAAAGAACTACTACAAATAATCTTTTTACTTTCCTGCGGCAATTACGGAATGCGTGAAATTAAAATCGCGCATTTTCGTAGAAAAATTCATACAATATAAAGTAATTTTTAGGCATAATGCAAACATTTTAAAAAATGGTGTGCCGTCTTTTTAGGGCACATAACAACAGGATAATATATATTGAATACAATCGCACTGAAGTACAATGATGAAATTGTTGACTTGCAAACTGCAAAAGCACTTGGCATCGAAGGTCAGGCAATAGAATTGGACAACTCCAAAGATTCTCTTGAAGTCTTGCGCCATTCGACGGCCCATCTTATGGCTCAAGCTATCAAATCATTATATCCCGATGCGGAATTTTATGTCGGACCGGTAGTAAAAGAGGGATTTTATTACGATTTTAAAACCTCTGCGACTATCGGTGAAAGCGATCTGAAAACGATAGAAAAAGAGATGCTCAATCTTGCCAAGAAAAAAACGGAGATAGAAAAATACGATATCTCTATGGATGAGGCAAAGATAAAATTTGCAAACGATCATCTGAAGCTGGCTGTTTTGCAAAATATCCCGAGCAACACGGTCTCTATCTATAAGCAGGGAGATTTCGAAGATCTTTGCCGCGGTCCCCATCTGCCTAATATCGGATTTATAAGGTATTTTAAACTTATGAAGATCGCGGGTGCATATCTCGGAGGAGATTCTAAAAACGAAATGCTTACCCGTATCTACGGTATTGCGTTTGCGGACAAAGAATCGCTGAAAAACTATCTTGACATGATGGCGGAAGCGGAAAAACGCGACCATAGAAAAGTTGGAGCCGAGATGAATCTTTTTGCATTCCGTGAAGAGGTCGGTTCGGGCTTTGCATTATGGCTTCCGGCTGGTGCACGTCTTCGTTCCCGTTTAGAACAACTTCTTTTTAAAGCGCATCGTAAAAGAGGCTATGAGCCTGTTCGCGGTCCGGAAATGCTTAAAAGCGATCTTTGGAAGGTATCAGGGCACTACCAGAACTATGGCGAAAACATGTATTTTACACATATTGAAGAGTCAGAAGATAAACATATAGAGTTCGGTATCAAACCTATGAACTGTGTCGGGCATATCAAAGTATATGAACATGAACTTCGTTCATACAGAGACCTGCCGCTTAAGTTCTTCGAATATGGTGTTGTCCACCGCCACGAGATGACGGGTGCGCTTCACGGACTTTTTAGAGTCCGTGAATTCACTCAGGATGATGCGCATATTTTTTGTACGATGGGACAAGTAGAAGAACAGATACTTGAAGTACTTGATTTTGTCGATAAGATCATGAAAACATTTGAATTTACGTATGATATGAAGCTTTCGACACGCCCGGATAAAGCCGTTGGTAATACGGAAGTTTGGGATATAGCCGAAGGTGCGTTAAAAAATGCACTTGAAAGAAACAATATGCCTTTTGAGATCGAAGCGGGAGACGGTGCATTTTACGGACCAAAGATAGATATCAAGATTACCGATGCTATCGGTAGGGAATGGCAGTGCGGAACCGTTCAGCTGGACTTAAACTTGCCAAGCAGATTTGAGTTAGAGTACAATGGTGAAGGCAATGAGAAGATTCAGCCCGTCATGATCCATAGAGCGATTTTAGGTTCTTTTGAGCGTTTTGTTGGTATATTGACGGAACATTATGCTGGAGAGTTTCCGATGTTCGTCGCTCCGACGCAGGTTGCGATAGTTCCGATTGCCGAAACTCACAACGCATATGCAAAAGAGTTGGCAGATAAATTGCTTGATATCGGTGCGGACAGCGAGATCTATTCTAAAAACGAAAGTCTCAACAAACGTATCCGTACGGCAGAAAAGGCTCGTGTTCCTATGATCATAGTCCTAGGCGACGAAGAGGTCGCTAACAAAACTATAGCGATAAGAGACCGTAGAACGCGCGAACAATATAACCTAAGTGAAAAAGAGTTTATTTCACTTATACAAACCAAGATCAATGAGGTAAATTTTTGAATAAAAAACAAGACCGTGTCATAATGAATGACGATATCAGAGTTCCTGAAGTACGCTGTAACGTAGATGGTGGAGAGTCATTAGGTATCATATCGACAGATGAGGCTATGGAAAAGGCAAATGAGATGGGACTGGATTTAGTCTTGATCGCTCCTACAGCAAAACCGCCTGTCGCAAAGATCATGGATTACGGTAAGTATAAGTATCAAGAAGAGAAAAAACTCAAAGAACAGCGTAAAAATCAAACGAAGATCGACGTAAAAGAGATAAAGCTCTCTGTAAAAATAGCCGATAACGACATCAATTATAAGGTAAAACATGCGAGAGAGTTTTTAGCTCAAGGCAAGCATGTAAAATTCCGTGTTTTCCTGCGCGGTCGCGAGATGGCTCATCCAGAAGCAGCAAAAGAGGTTTTGCTGCGCGTCTGGCCAATGCTTGAAGATGTCTCTACAATGGAAAAACCGCCTGTGTTCGAGGGTCGCTACTACAATATGTACCTGGTGCCTAACAAATAAATATTATAGAGTAAGAATTCAAAGGAAGCCTTTGAATTCTTTATGCTTCACTCTTTTCTAAACAAAAAAAGCCCCGCCGGAAAAATCTTTTTTACGTAAAAAACACATATAATATGGTAGAATGGTTACATCTCTACTTAAGGGGTGGCGTATGAAAACTATTTTAAAAAAAATCTTTTTTAGTGCGGTGATCGTCTACAGTATAGCGGGCTTTTTGATAGTTCCCTATTTGATCAAAACAAAAGTTATAGGGATCGCCGATAAGCAGATAAACGGTCATATCGAGTTAAGATCCGCATACTTCAACCCCTATAGTTTCCGTCTTACTTTAAACGACTTGAAACTAATTTCTCCGAAAAATAAAACCATCTTTTCGGTGGAAAAATTCAGTGCGAATATAGAATTGTACTCGTTGTTAATGGGCAATATACATTTTAGGGATATAGAGATCAATACCCCTAGGCTGGATGTCGTCTATACAAAAGAGAAAAAATTGAATCTTTTAAGCATAGCGAAAGGACCGGATAAGAAAACATCCTCACCATCTTCGAAACCTCCGAGGATAATGCTCGATAAAATATCGATAACCGACGGATCTGTACGGTATGAGGATTATACCGGTTCGGCACCTTACGATGTTTCGGTGAACGATCTGCAGTTTGTTATCAGGGATATTGACACCGGTGATAATAACTCCACAAACAAAAGTACGTCCACATCCGTTTTTAGAGCAGAACTCAATGACGGCGCTTACATCAAAATAACCAACAGCATCAAATCGATCTCTCCTTTTGTGGCGGACGGCAGTTTTGAGTTTGAAGCGAGCAGGCTGTACACGCAGTGGAAATATCTAAAAGACAAATTAAATATCGAGGTAGCGGACGGCAAGGTCAGTATCGGTTCGAAGTATCATGTTGATCTTGATGACCTGACGGATCTAAAGATATACGATGCGGCAGTGAATGTCTCGAAACTAAGGGTAAAACCAAAAAATGAAAACTTCGACATTTTGAATGTGAAGAGCCTGAAAATAGAAGGTATCTCTGCTATGCCTTTAAAACAAAAAGCGCATATATCCAGTCTCTCTCTTTCGGGTTTGAATGCAAAGCTACAAAGGATCGGTGAGGCAAAGATAGACTGGCAGGATTATTTAAAATATAGTGGCGATAACAACCAAACGGCCGGCGAGAATAAAAAAGAGAGCACTGCGTCGCCTTTTGACCTTACAATTGACGATATAGATATAAAAGATTTCAAAGTAAGCCTGCAAGACAAGTATATCATTCCAAACGTGACAACGACTCTTGACAAGTTTTATCTGCACATCAAAAACGCAACGACGCTGGGTACTACCCCGTTACAATATCAGCTTATCACACAGATCAATAACGGGTTTGATTGTACGGCTGAGGGTTCTTTGACCATGAAAAAGCTGGATCTTTTTTCATCCCTCAACTGCAGCGGTCTGAATTTGGTGCAGTTTAGACCGTATATAGACGATGCCGCAAAAAAATCCCTCAAAAAGTATGATCTGAAACTGGACAGTGCTGTTGTGAATTTTGACTCGAAAGTAGATGTCAAAGATGAAAATTCATCCGTAAATGTAAAGATATCCGATGCCGATTTTGCATTGAAATCGTTGGGAATTTCGAAAAAAACGACTGGTGAACGGCTGTTCTCTTTACATGAGTTCAATTTAAAAAATATATCTGCAGATACGGATAAAAGTAGTATCGAAATTGCTTCCTCTTCGATCATAGAACCGAAGATATTTCTGTCCCGATATAAAAACGGCATTGTCAATATAGACAAAATCGTCGTGCCAAAAGCGGTGAAGCAGGCAAAGAAAAAAGATCATGGAGTGCAAAAAGATTGGAGAGTCCTGGTAAAGGGCTTTGATATAAAAGATGCAAATGTCAGGTTTGAAGATAAAACGCTTGCGAAGCCGGCAAAGACTTCGGTAGATAAAATATATTTTCACGCAGGAAACATCGATTCGAAGAAATGGAGCTGGCTCAATTATGATCTTAGCGCGAAAATAAATAACAGCGGCAGAATAAAAGCAAACGGCAAGCTCCGTCATACGCCTTTAAAACAAAGAGGAAGCATCGATATCGCGAAACTTTCATTGAAGTTTTTAAACCCCTATATCGACGAATATACATATATGAAACTTGATGACGGATATTTTGGTTTCAAAGCAAAAGAGAGATTCTCGCCGTCAAAAAAATCGGCCGATCTGGTTGTAAACGGATCGCTCAGCATAGATGAGCTTTTTATCAACGATACGCAAAATAACAGCAGTCTTATCTCTTTTAATAAACTTTCCATCCCCGCATATACTTTTGAATACGCCCCCGACAGGCTGTATGTGGATAAAGCCGTCCTCGATTCTTTTTATGTAGATGCCGTTATAGACCAGAACAAAACGATAAATTTTGCCAAGCTTTCTAAAGTAAAACCGAGTGATGAAAATCTGAGCGTGAAAAATGACACGAATCAGACACAAAAAAACAGTTTTCCGATCAGGATCATGGACGTGACGATAAAAAACGGAAGTGCAAAATTTGCCGACTTGTCCCTGCCTTTAAAGTTCCAGACCAACATTCATGATCTAAACGGCAAAGTGTACGGCATCTCGAACCAGTTGGTCGAGACAAGCTATATAGATCTTGATGGGATCGTGGACGCTTACGGTTCGGCAAAGATCAACGGTTCGATAAATGCTGCGAACCCTAAGCTTTTTACGGATATGAGCGTCGTATTCAGAAATCTCGATCTCAGTAATCTTTCTCCGTATTCCGCCAACTTTGCCGGTTACAAGATAGATGAAGGAAAACTGTTTTTGGATCTTGGGTATAAGATAGACAACTCCAAACTGGATGCTTCAAACAGCATAATCATCAAAAAAATAAAACTGGGCGATACCATAAAGGATGATAAGATCACGGTGCTTCCTTTGGGATTCGCCATTGCCCTGCTTGAAGACAACGATGGTGTCATAGATATCGATATGCCTATAAAAGGGGATATGAACAATCCGGACTTTAAATACGGCGCTTTGGTATGGAAAACTCTGGGAGGACTTATCACAAAAGCCGTAACGGCACCGTTTAGACTGCTTGGTTCTATGCTTGGTATAGACGGAGAAAAACTAGAAGCGATAGATTTTGAAGCGGGGAAAACCGTTTTACTGCCGCCGGAGAGAGAAAAACTTGACAATCTGGCAAAAGCGCTAAACAAACGTTCGAAACTGCGTTTGATGATTAGCGGAACATATGACGATGCTGCCGACAAAAAAGCGCTGCAAGTAGCGAAATTGATAGAGCAGGTCGTCAAAAAAAGCGGTATAACGAACGAAGATGAAAAAAGAAATGCCCTTACCGCAGAGATGCTCGAAGATATCTATAAGAAATATGTAAAAGAGGATAAACTCGATGAGATAAGAAGTAAGCTGGAAAAAGAGTATACGGATAAAGAACAGTTTAAACAGAAGTATTTGTCACGGCTGGTAGATATCGACAGTTCGTTTATGACCGTAAGTGAAGACGACGTAAAAAAACTGGCTGACGCGAGAGCAAAAACGATTCGTGATTATCTCATTATAAATCATCATCTTGACGAAACAAGGGTCAAATTCGATGCAATAAAACAAACAGAGATAACCGATAAATGGATCAAAACAAAACTCGACGTAAATGTTAAATAATTTTGAATAAAAAATAAAAAATATTTTATTTGGCTTATCTAAAAAATTACAATATACTTCTGTAATTATATTTAAGGGGCTAATATGGCATTTTCTAAAGAGAATCGCAAGGGTACCGTCAGCGGTATCATCTTCGTTGCATTGGTAGCTGCTTCGGCTACATACATTGCAGCGCTCGGACCGATCAAACATCTTGGAATATCTCCGCTTGTCGTGGGTATCGTTATTGGTATTTTTTACGCAAATACTCTTCACAATCATTTTCCAAAAACATGGGAAACGGGTATCGTATTTTCAGGTAAAAAGATATTGCGCTTTGCTATCGTGTTTTACGGGTTTCGTCTTACGTTTCAACAGATAGCGGCAGTCGGATTGGAAGGATTTTTAGTTTCTTTAACCATGCTGGCTACGACTTTTGTTCTTGGAACATGGATAGGGCAGAAATTCTTTAAGCTCGACCGTGATACTTCTATGCTTACTGCTTCGGGAGCTTCTGTTTGCGGAGCGGCAGCAGTACTTGCGACAGAACCGGTCTTAAAGGCTGAAGGTCATAAAGCTGCGGTTGCGGTTAGTATGGTCGTATTGTTTGGAACTATCTCTATGTTCTTGTATCCTGTTCTTTATGCTGCCATTATCGAACCTGCATCAGGATTTTTGCATATGACGCCGCAGCAATTTGGGATATATACGGGCGGTACTATTCATGAAGTTGCACAGGTTGTGGCGGTTCCGGCGTCGATTCCCGGAGCTCCGGTAGAGATGTCTAACAGCGCCGTTATCGTTAAGATGACCAGAGTTATTTTGATCGCTCCTATGCTCATTGTACTGGGTCTTTACCTTTCGTATCAAGCCAAAAAAACGGGTGCGGTTGCAGGAGCCGTTAAGCTTGTTATCCCTTGGTTTGCAGTTTATTTCATAGGAATGGCGGGAGTAAACTCTCTTATCGAGATGTATCTTCAAGGCGGCGGTGCCGCAATAGCAGATACCGTGCATACCTTAATAGGAAAGATCAACGTAATCGATACTTTTTTACTTACGATGGCGATGACCGCACTTGGTATGGGGACCCGTTTTGCAAAGTTCAAAGGTTTGGGACTTGCGCCTATTTATACGGCACTCGGAATGTTTGCATGGTTGGTAGTAGGCGGCTTTTTGGTAACTAAGTTTATTACTTCCGTTGTCTAAATCTAAGGTATGCATATATCTGCATGCCTTTATCTTCTTCTATAACTAAGCGCTTCAAGAATATCTTTTTTCCCGATAAGTTCCCGTTGTTCCAGATCGGCGATCGTACGGGCTACTTTTTGCACTTTTTTTATGGCTCTAAAGGAGAGTGAAAACCGAAGTACCGCATTATCTAAAATATCTTTTGCTTCATCGTTTAAGACACAAAATCTCTCTATCTCCTCATCCGAGAGTTTTCCGTTAAAGCTGTTTTGCCCGCGTTTGGAGATAAACTCCGTTGTTTGAAGTACTTTTTCATGCAGTTGTTTTGAAGTCACGTCACTTCGATCAGCAGCAGATATATTCTGCATTGTTACAGCGATATCTATACGGTCTAAAAAAGGATCGGAAAGCCTGTTTTTGTATTTTTTAATATCAAGTTCATTGCATCTGCACTCTTTTGCCGGATTTAAAAGATTGCCGCATGGACAAGGATTCATTGCTGCAACAAAAAGAAAAGCTGCCGGGTATTGTACTTTCGAGTTGACTCTGGAGATACGTATCTTATCGTCTTGCAAAGGCTCTCTCAGTGCTTCAAGAATATTTTTGGAATAGTGCGGAAGCTCGTCAAAAAAGAGGATCCCGGAATGACTGAGTCCCACTTCGCCTATTTTTGCAGTATATGATCCACCTCCGAAAATACTTGCCTGTGTCGAAGTGTGGTGAGGAGAACGAAAAGGGCGGATCGGCTTAAAATCCGGTTCGCATCCGTCCAGGGCTTGAAGTTTGGCGACTTCCAATATATCTGCAGAGTTCATAGGAGGAAGGATATATCTTAATCTCTGTGCGATCATCGATTTTCCGCATCCCGGACTGCCTTCAAGTATTATGTTGTGAAATCCTGCAGCTGCTATGAGCGCCGCACGTTTTGCGATCTTTTGGCCTTTTACGTCTTTAAAGTCATATCTGTATTCATTTAAATAGTACAGCTTTTCCTGAGCGGATATAAAGTCGTATTCAATAGCCGTCGACGGACTCGGCAATATCGTATGGTCATCGCTTTTTAGCAGGTTCAAGGCGTCTTTTATGTGCGCTGCACCGTAAAACTCCACTTTTGCTATTTTTGTAAGTTTTTTCAGACTCTCTTTTGGTACGATAGCTTTTTTTATAAGATTTTGGTTGGCGAGGGATAAAATAAGGGGATAGAGATATTTGTTCTCTTTTATCTGTCCGTCGAGTCCCAGTTCTCCAAATACGAACCAATCGGAGATATCGGTTTCCTGATCGTCCATAAGCAGCAGTAGTGCAATACTTAGATCAAAATGGCTTCCCTCTTTTTTTAGGTCGCTTGGGCTAAGGTTTATAATGAATCTTTTGGGAGGAAACGAAAAGCCGTTGCTAAGCAGCGCGGATTTGACACGTTCTTTGGATTCGTTGATAGAAGTAGAAGCAATTCCCACGATGTTAAAAGAGGGCAGTCCTTTTGTCAGACTGGATTCTACTTGAACTACCTTGGCTTCTATCCCTTCATACGTTGCGCAGTTTACCTGTTTCATCTTTGATTCCTTACATGTAAGGATAGCAAAGAGAAGCAGCGATGCTTGTTTTATTGCAGAATGAAATATTTTTTAAGAAAAGATCAGAGTCTTTTCTCTTTTATCGCTTTTTTATACTCTTTTTCAAATTTTTTGCGTCTTGCATATGAGAGTTTTTCAATGAAAAGATTTCCCGTCAGATGATCCATCTCATGCTGAATCGCGATACTCAGCAAACCGTCTGCGTCTAAAGTTTTGGTATTTCCGTCTCTGTCTTGATAATTTATCGTTATCGTCTCATAGCGTTCGATATCTTCGTAAAATCCGGGGACGCTTAGACAACCCTCCTGATAAACGGTCGATCCCTCTTTTTTTATAAGAATAGGGTTTATGATCTCCATGAGATTCTCCGTGGGCTGATTTCCTTCGCTGTCGGGAATATTCAAGATCAATATGTTCAAGGGGTGGTTCACCTGTATGGCAGCCAGTCCTATACCATTTGACAGAAGCATAGTCTCATTCATGGCATCTAAGAGTTTGTGTATGTTTTCGTCAAATTTGGTTACGTTTTTTGATTTTTGTTTTAGTCGTTTATCCGGATATGTCAGAATTGTAAGGTTCATTTTTATTTTGATCTTTCATTGTTATTGGTCGTTAAGTACAATGTAGGTAATTGTCGGATCCTTATATGCCGTTTCCATAGCTTTTAGAGCATTGACGATGATCTCGTCTGTTGTTGAGGTATGGAGTATCGGAGTGATCCCGATGGAGACCTTTAGTTCTATCTCTTTGTCCGCCAAGAAGAAATTGCTGTTTTGAACAAGTTCACTGAGTCTCTGTGCTGCTTTTATTGCACTGTCGATATCGGTGTGCTTTAAGAGCATAGAAAATACGCCGTTTCCGTAATGAGCGACGGTATCGCTTCTTCTGGATGTTTTCATCAGAAGTCGTGCAATGGTTCTGGTCATAAGCATAAGGGCTTTTTCGTTTATGATCTCTTTTACGAGTTCGTTGGAAAGTTCTATCATGATAATAGTACTTTTGTGTTTGAACTCTTTGATGAGCTGGATCTCCTGTTCCACTTTGTTTAATAGGTATCGTTTATTGTATATTCCGTATTTATTATCAAAAATGGTTTCGTTCTCGACATTCTTGACTATCGTTGCAGTATGGTCGTACAAAGATTTTAGGTTTGAAATCTGTTTTTTCAATATCTCATCGAGTTTGCCGAGATCGGTTTCGAGAGAGGAGATGACGCTTAGAACATTTTTAGAATCTTTGTTCTGCGATATTTCATCTTTTCTTTTTGCCAGGATCTTGGTCATAAGAGTCATGTTCTTATATAAGCCTGCCGAAACGGAAAGGATGCTTTTAACCGAGACAAATCCATGTTTGAGCGTTCTTTCCAGTTCGATCGTTGCTTCATCGTTGTTTGTCTCTTCCAGCTGCAAGATGGCTTTTATCTGCTTGCGGAGAGTATCGCTTTTATCTTCGAGCAGCCTGTCGAAATAGAGCGAAAAGTTGTTGGGAGTCGGTGGAAGATTGTCTTTTAAAAGAGAATCCAAAACCTCTTTCGAGTAGAGTTCGACGTCATTGCTCGGATCATTAAAGCTTGACGAGATCGTGTCGTTTAAACTTTCATCATCTTCAAGAGATACATTTGTAATATCTCGTCTTTTTCTTAATGATTTAGCCATTGTCCATCCTACTCTTCTTTTTCTTTTTTGATTAAAACTTCATCGATTATACCATAGTTTTTAGCTTCTGTAGCACTCATAAAGTGGTCTCTGTCGGTGTCTTTTTCGAGTTTTTTAATATTTTGTCCGGTATTTTTTGCAAGGATGGAGTTTAACTCGGATTTCATTCTGAGTATCTCCTCTGCTTGAATCGCTATATCAGAAGCTTGCCCCTGCGCACCGCCTAGAGGCTGGTGTATCATGATTCTGGCATGAGGAAGAGCGTAACGCTTGCCTTTTGTACCCGAACTTAGCAGAAACGAACCCATGGATGCCGCTTGACCTATACAGATCGTAGCGACGTCGGGACGAATATAGTTCATTGTGTCAAATATTGCCATACCCGATGTTACGACGCCTCCAGGAGAGTTGATGTAAAAATAGATATCTTTCTCCGGATCTTCCGCTTCCAAAAACAGAAACTGTGCAACGATGGTCGAAGCGACGGCATCGTTGACTTCACCGCTCAACATGACGATACGATCTTTTAAAAGACGGGAGTAGATATCATACGAACGCTCACCACGACCGGATTTTTCTACTACATACGGGATATAACTCATATTATGCGTCTTTTATCTTTGCATTTAAAAGTTTGTTAAGGACTTTATCTTCGACCATAGCCATTTGAATAGCCGGCAGATATCCTGAATTTTGATAGTGAGTGTATGTTTGTTGAGGATCTTGTCCCATCTGCATAGCTTCAAAATAGATAGTCTGCATCAATTCCTGCTCCGTTACAGAGATATTTTCGGCTTTTGCCAAAGCATCGATGATGAATGTCGCTTTTACGCTGTTTGCTGCATCTTCGCGGAACGTTTCGCGAAGTTCAGTTACTTTATCGGCATTTTCTCTTAGCTCTTTTAATTCATCTTCGCTCATTGTCTGAGCTTTTTTGTTGATAGCCATATCTATCTCTTGATCGACCACAAATTCCGGCAGAGCAAATTCGATTTTGGCTACGAAAGTTTCCAGCAATTTAGGTTTTAGTTCAGAGTTGTAAAGTTGTGAAAGCTTTTCGTTTTCCAGTTGGGTTTTTACCTGTTCTTTCAGCTTTTCAAAGCTGGCATCATCTTCGCCCGGAAGCATTTTTTTAGCCAGTTCGTCATCGAGTGCCACTTCCTCTTTTTCTTGGATGGCATTTACTTTTACTTTGAATTCGGTCTCTTTGCCCGCTAGTTTCTCACTGCCGTAATCCGCAGGGAAAGTAACTGTAATAGTTTTCTCTTCGCCTTTTTTCATACCGATAACCTGGTCTTCAAATCCCGGGATGAATTGACCTGAACCGAGCTGCAGCGAGAATGCTTCGGCTTTTCCGCCTTCAAATGCTACACCGTCGAGAAAACCTTCAAAGTCGATGCTCACGGTATCGCCTTTTTTAAGCTTGCGCGCACTTTTGCTGTTTTTGAGCGGAGCCTGAGATTCGGCAAGCTCTTTTATACGGGACATGACCTCTTCGTCCGTCACTTCCGGTTTTTCAAAAGTATCTATCAAAGAAGCGTACTCTCCAAGATCGATCTCGGGACGCATTGCAATTTTGACTTCTACTTCTATTTTCTCATCGCTTTTATCAAACTTGACTACCTGCGGATCGCCTATAAGACTTTCGGCAGCGACCTCTATCTGTTTTAAACCAGCATCAAGTACATCGCGTAGAGATTGTGTTTCGGCATCTTCTAATAATTTTGCTCCGTACTGTTTTTTTACCGCGCTCAAAGGTACTTTGCCTTTTCTAAAGCCGGCAATATTGGCTGTTTTGCTAAGCTGTTTAGCGATTTTATCGACATTTGCCTGGATCACATCGTTTGAGATCGTAGCTTTAATATTGGCATTCGCCGTATCGATTTTGTTTGCTTTGATATCCATCAATTTCCTTTATTTCCTATTTTGGCATAGGTCTTCTATTGTGATAATTTTGAGCAATAATACCAAAAAAGTTCTTTAACATATATTATTTGCAAAGCCGAGGTTTAAAATTTAACAGCAGCAGCCATAGTACGGCCAGATCTATCATAACATCCGCAAAATTGAATATCGCAAAATCAAAACCGCAGTGCCAGTAGACATAATCGACGACTCCGCCGTGAACAAACCTGTCGTATATGTTTGAAAAGCCGGCTCCTATGAGTATACCTGCAGGAAGTGTGTAACAGCTTTTTTTTAGGTTGACGACATAGACAAATGCTCCCGAGATAAGCAGAAGCTGTATCCATTTGAGAGAATCTTCTAAAAAAGCGAACATCGAAAAAGCCACGCCGTAGTTAAAAACAAGACGCAGATTTATACAGCTTGTCTGGTAGATATCAAGAGCGCGGGTATAAAGATAATCCTGCGGAACACCGTACATATCCATCGCTTTTAGGATAAAAAACTCTTTTATGCCTTGATCGATCATAAAGATACCTATGATCGAAAGAATCAGCGGCAGCAGCAGTTTATAGGTCGGCTTAAGCATTGAGCTTCGTGCTTAAAAAGTCTACTATCATTTTCATAGCGCTGTTTATCTTCTTTTCATCTTTTGCTTCAAGCAAGATGCGCAGTTTGTTCTCCGTTCCCGAATATCTGATGAGATGGCGTATATGCTCCTCTTCAAGAGTCTCTAGTATTTTTTCAAGCCCCTCTATCTCCTCAAGCGGCTTTTTATGTTTGATGTTTATATTCACAAGTTCTTGAGGATAAAGAGTAAAAGGGCGTAAAACTGCGGAAGCGGAAGCTTTTCTTGAGATGATCAGCGCCAAGACCTGCAGAGCGCTTACAAGCCCGTCGCCTGTTTTCGCGTAATCATGGATGATGATATGTCCGCTTTGTTCACCGCCGAAGTTCATCCCATGTTTGTTCATTATGTCCAAGACGTTTTTGTCTCCCACGTCGCTGCGGTAAAGCTTTAGTCCGTCTTGAGCCAGAGCGTCTTCAAGAGCCTGATTGCTCATCACCGTAGCGACGATGCCGTCGCCTTTGAGTCTGTTATTGTGATGAAGATAAAGCCCGAGTGCGCCGAGAAGCTGGTCCCCGTCGACCACCTCTCCGTTCTCGTCCACTATGACGACTCTGTCCGCATCTCCGTCAAGGGCTATTCCCAGATCGGCTCTGTATTTTTTTACGGCTGCGCACAGCTCTTTGGTATGCAGTGCTCCGCACCCTTCGTTGATGTTAAAACCGTCGGGCTTGTCATGCAAAACGATGACCTCCGCGCCAAGCTCTTCTAAGACCGTCGGACCGACCTTGTATCCTGCCCCGTTGGCGGTATCGAGAACAATCCTCATATCCTGCAGGGTGAGTTCGGTAGGAAAAGAGTTTTTAAGCTGAATGATATAACGCCCGATTACGTCGTCTATACGTTTTGCCTGGCCGATGTTTTTGCCGATAACGCAGGCTTCTTCTACTTTGGAATCATCAAAATATATGGCTTCTATCTCCTGCTCGACCTCTTTTGAGAGTTTATCGCCATGTTTATCGAAGAATTTGATACCGTTATCGTCATAAGGATTATGCGAGGCGCTGATCATGATGCCGGCGTCGCATCGCATATTTTCCGTTAAAAATGCGATGGCAGGCGTAGGCATAGGACCTATCTGGATCACGTCGTATCCCACCGACGTCAATCCGCTGACTATAGCGTTTTCTATCATATAGCCGCTTCTTCTGGTATCTTTTCCAACAAGAATGCGTCTTGTTCTGGCCTGTTTTTTAAAATAAACACCCGCGGCTTGAGCCAGCCGCATAGCTAAAGAAGCCGTCAAAACACTTCCGGCTTGTCCGCGTACTCCGTCAGTTCCAAAAAGTCTCATAAATCGTCCTGTCAATATCAATTGGCGGTATTTTAACATATTAGATTAAAAAATATAGTTTTCTTTAGCTTTAACTTAAATTTAATTATATTTAAGGTAATATTCGACACTAAATTTTATGAGAAGGACTCATTATATGGCAAATCATAAGTCATCTTTGAAACGTATCCGCCAAACTATCGTTCGTACAGAGCGTAACCGTTTCTACCGTACACGTTTAAAAAACATCGTTAAAGATGTCCGTTCTGCTATTGAAGCGGGAAATAAAACAGAAGCAGAAGCTGCTTTTAAAGTTGCAAATAAACAACTTCACACATTCGTAAGCAAAGGTATCTTGAAAAAAGAGACTGCTGCAAGAAAAGTAAGTCGTCTACATAGAGCTGTAAACGCTATATAATTTATTAGGGTTTCAATGCTGTCAGATAAACTAAATCCGTTTATCAATCGCTATAATGAGCTAAGCAGACTGCTTAGTTCGCCCGATATAACCTCTGACATCAAAAGGATGACAGAACTCTCCAAAGAACAATCTTCACTTTCAGACATCGTTGAAAAAGCAAACGAGTATAAAGCCGTACTTTCACAGATCGAAGACGCGAAATCCATGCTTTACGATCCTGAGATGTCGGATATGGCAAAAGAGGAGCTCAAAGAACTCGAGCCTCGTGTCGATGAACTCGAAGAGGAGATAAAACTTCTTCTTCTGCCAAAAGATCCTAACGACGATAGAAACACCATTATAGAACTTCGTGCAGGAGCGGGCGGTGATGAAGCCGCCATCTTTGTCGGAGATCTTTTTGATGCATATCTTCGTTATGCCGAAAACCGCAATTGGAAAGTCGAACTGATGAGCACGTCTCCGTCCGAATCGGGCGGATATAAAGAGGTTATCGCCCTTGTCAAGGGTGAACAGGTCTATAGCAGATTGAAATTTGAAGGCGGGACACACCGTGTTCAGCGCGTTCCCGCGACAGAATCTCAAGGGCGTGTCCACACGTCGGCGATCACCGTTGCCGTTATGGCCGAGGTTGATGATGTTGAGATCCAGATAAACGAGAACGATCTTAAGATCGACGTCATGCGCTCCAGCGGATGCGGCGGGCAGAGTGTCAACACCACCGATTCCGCCGTACGTATCACGCATATACCTACGGGTATAGTCGTGACGAATCAGGATCAGAAATCTCAGCACAAGAATAAAGAAAAAGCGATGAAGGTTCTTAAAGCGCGTCTGTACGATATGCAGATGCAAGAACTCCAGGCCAAAGACAGCGAGGCCCGTGCAATGCAGGTAGGTACGGGGGACAGGAGCGGACGTATCCGTACATACAATTATCCTCAAAACCGTATATCCGACCACCGTATAGGTCTGACTCTTTACAGGCTTAACGAGATCATGGACGGCGGGCTGCTCGATGAGGTCATAGAACCGCTGATAGCCGACCATCAGGCTAAGATTGTAGAATCCGCAGGTCTGTAAGACCTTTGCATGTGAGACAGTTCTTGCATGCAGCCTCTTTAAATTTCCGATAAATATTAATAATTTCTTTGCTACAATATTCCTAACTGCAAAATATGGATATAAAAATGACGGAAAAAGTAGGGCTCTCTCCCGGTACTGCTATCTATACGGGTGACGTAGAGATCAAGAAACCGGAGATCACGATTATAAAATATGATCTAAACGAAGTGCTTACGCAGGAGTGCGATAGTTTGGAGTGCATAGAAACGCTTTTAAAGCGCTCCGAAAAGAGTATGCCGACCTGGGTTCATATCGAGCCTATAAGCGATCAAGAGAGTATTGCGAAGCTGTGCGGGAGTTTTAATATCCATTCACTAGTCGCAGAAGATATCCTTTCTGTAGCTCACAGGCCGAAGATAGAAGAGTTTGAAAACTACATATTCGTGATACTCAAATATATCGAGTATGTCGGAGAGGAACTGAAATTTTCTCAGATCTCGTTTGTCTTAAAAGAGGACTTTTTGATAACTTTTGCCGACGATTCGCCTCAAAGATTTGAGATAATCAAAAAAAGGATCGCAAAAAAAGATTCTCGAATGAGGAGAGAGGGGAATGAATATCTCTTCTTTGCACTTATCGATTATCTTGTAGATCAATATTTTATCGTACTGGAAAAGATAGGCGAGAAGATAGAAGATATCGAAGACGAAATACTGAACAACCCTACAAGACAGAGCATACAAAATGTTCATGACCTAAAGCGGACGCTGGTAGAACTTAAAAAATCCGTATGGCCGCTGCGTGAACTGCTGAACGCTCTTTTAATCTCCGACGGCGTGAAACAGCAGTATCATATCTATTTTAAAGACACGTACGATCATGTTATAAACATCATCGATATCATCGAAGGATACAGAGACAGCGTGTCGAGTTTTTTGGATATCTACCTTTCGACACTCAGCAATCGCATGAACGAGATCATGAAAACGCTTTCCATCATCGCTACGATATTTATTCCTCTTTCGTTTTTAACGGGATATTTCGGGATGAACTTTAAGTACGAGACGATCTTCGAATCACAGGATGCATACTACTTTTCAAATATACTGATGATCATAATTCCCGTGTTTTTATTGATTTATTTCAAATTTCGAAAATGGTTTTAGCGAGTTTATGCGTCAGGCGTCTTAAAGAGCGTCAGCGTAAACGTCGTGCCTTCATATTTTTTGTTCTTGACCTCATACTCTTGCGTGTTGAGTTCCAGCTTCCCTTTTAGCCTGTTTGTCGCTAAAGTCTGCGCAATAAAAAGACCCAGTCCCGTTCCCATATCCTTGGTCGTAAAGTATGGTTCAAAGATCCTGTCTCGAATCTCTTTTGGTATTCCTCCGGCCAGATCTTTTACAATTATGAGAAACCTGTCTTTTTCTGGAAGAAGGTTGATAGTTATCTTTCTTTGATCATCGTCGGCATTTTTTATCACGTCTATGGCGTCTTTTGCATTGGTTATAAGGTTTAGTATCAGCTGTTTTATATCCGATGATATGCTGTCTATATTGTACATATCGATATCGATGTTGTTTTTATCGGAGATGTCGCAGAGTATCTGGCCGTCTCTTCTGTCTTTGCAATAGACTTCAAGTTTTATATGATGCTCTTTTAGCTGAGCCCAGTAGAGATTGTAAATATCATCGATCAGATGTATGATGTTGACGGTCTCGAACTTCATATCGTCGGTAAAAAACTTTCTGAACTGGTCTATTGTATTTGACATGAAGTTCAACTGTTCAAAAACGTCTTTTTTCGATTTTTGAAAGTAAGCTTCATCCAGATCGTTGTGTTTATAGGCCGATAAGAGATCCTGGACAATAAGCCCTATCGAGTTCAGCGGCTGTCTCCATTGGTGAGCGATCGCACCGAGCATTTCGCCCATCGATGCCAGTTTCGACTGATGAAGCAGCATACTCTCTTTCTCTTTTTGCATATCTTTGAGTTTTTTGATATTTGTCAGATCGCGCAGCGTGCCTATAAAATATATCTCATGATCGAGTACCATCTGCGTGACGACCAAAGATACCGGAAACAGGGTTCCGTCTTTTTTTATGGCATTTAAATTTCTGTCATGGTCTATTATTTTTTTGGCATTGCTGTGATAGTTTTTGACGTAATCATCGTGTAAAGAGCGGTGCGGTTCGGGGACCATAATATTGACGTTCTTTCCGATCAGTTCGTCAGGTCCGTATCCGAATATTTCGCATACTACAGCATTTATTTTTTGGATAATCCCTTTTTTGTCGATGACTATCACGGCATCGAAACTGCTGTCAAACATAGCGTTTAGATAGGTTGCGTTTTTTTCGGAGAGATTCTTTTCAAAGAGCATCTTTTTATACAGAAGATGCAAGATCTTTATTATGGGCGCAAAAAGCAGAAGCAGAACAATGAGCATAACCGTGACAAACTCGATAATTTTTGAAAAAACAAGCCTGTTTTGATCAACTTTTGGTTCGTATACGGCGATGAGGTCGTTGCTAAAGAGGCGAAGAGGCGATGCTATCATTTTGTCCGATATCCACACCAGACGATTCAGTTTAGAGAGTTGATCGAAATTCAGGGAAAAACCAAAAAAACCTTTGCTCTTTCTCGGAGGATTCTGATATCTTGACCATGCCCAAGCCGGGTCGTTGTGAAGCAGAAAATAGCCCTCTTTATCTATGAGGTACAAATTGATATTGGAGTTTCTTTCAAGCATGTTCAGCCATTCATGCATAGAGTAGTCTATAACGACGATACCCTCTTTTTTGCCGTTTATAAAAACAGCGGTGCCGGAGCGCAGTATAGGATTAAACGGATCTTTTTTGTCATTTATTTTTGTATTGAGATCAAGCTTTGAAAATGCCGTTTCTTTAGGATTCAAAGCCATAAAATCCTTAAAATAGTCTCTGTCGCTTCTATTTTGAAGTTCTTTTTGCGCGAGTTGCCTCAGATCCCCTTTGTCATCCCTGTCTACTCTGATACGTTCGATACCGTTTTTATCTATCAGTCGCAACTGTATGATATCTTGTTTGCTTTGAGCAAGATCGTAAAAGAGTTTGCTGTCACCGAGCGAACATTTTTTATGCTCCAAGCAATCCGATACGGTGGGGTTTTCTGAGAGCATTTTTAAAAGAGAGCGTTCGTTTTTCTTAAAACTGTTTATCTCGAACTTTATAAAATCATGCTGCGATGAAACGTTTTGAAGTATGTTCTCTTTGATATCGCTATCTACGAGGTTCGTGACAAAGAAAAGGAGAAAAAACGAAAGGAAGATATTTACAACGAGTATGATCCAGTATTTTTTCATTTTACGGTTCTTGCGGCGGATGCAGGTCTATATCTCTTGAAGGCCGTGCGATATAATAGCCTTGTATCAGATCTACACCAAGTTCTTTAACGGCGTCGAAGATCTCTTTATCCGAGACGAACTCCGCAACGCATTTGATATCAAGCTGGCGGGCAAACATAACGATGGACTGCACGATGATCCTTGAACTGTAATCGGTCACGATATTTTTGATAAGAGAACCGTCGATCTTAAGTATATCGATGGAGAGGCTCGCAAGATAATAGAAGTTCGAATATCCGCTTCCAAAATCATCTATTGCGATTTCAAAACCGGCGTTTTTCAGCCTTTTAAAGACGGATTTTATAAGTTCGAAGTTCTCGATCCCCTCTGATTCGAGGACCTCTACGATGATCTTGTCTTTAAGATCGTGTTCTTGGATCTTTTCTATTAAAAAGGAGATGGTGTCTTCATCCGTCAAATCTTCGATGGAAAGGTTGATAGAGAACTGAAAACCCGTTTCGGAAGCTTTTTGAAATGCCTGCGTGATGACGATTTTCGTCAAATCCCTGTAGCTTCTGGAGAGTTTGGCAACTTTTAAAAAGAACTCCGGAGTTACGACGGTTCCGTCAGGTTCGATAAGTCTTATAAGGGATTCATATTTTGTGATGCACTCTTTTTCTACGTCATAAATCGGCTGATAGAACAGTTCCAATCGGTTCTCGCTTATAGCTTTTTTTATCTTCTGCGTCCAAGTAAAATTATATTTATATGTTTTATCATTGTCCTCGATGCTTTCATAGACGTTTATAGGCTTACGCTTGTGTTTGGCCTCTTCCATGACTCTTTGAAGGTTTTCCAAAGAGGTACAGTGCGACTCTTTACAGGAGACTATGACGGAAGTGAAATCTATTTCAAAGGAGATATCCTGAAAAGTGAAAGGATAGGAGTGGATATAGTGCTTCAGGTCGCCGGCATACTTTTCAAGAGCATTTTGTTCATTGCCTTTATACAGGACAATAAACTCATCGGCTGCGATGCGAAAAAACTCAAAATCCTTTGAGGGCGAGAGTTTTTGCATCGTCTGTGCAAAATACATCAAGACATTGTCTCCAAAATGGATACCGAAAAGCATATTGATATCTTTGAAACGGTCTATGTCCAACAGCATTATCTGCGTATTTCTGTGCGGATTTTTTAACGCCGTTTGAAGGCTCATTCTGTTTGGAAGATCCGTCAGCCTGTCTGTTATGATATCTCTTTCCAGTTGAAGGCGGTTAAGTATCATATCGGTGATATCTTTTTTTATGGAGATAAACTCTTTGATCTCTCCGCTTGAATCGAATATAGGTGAGATCGTCGTATCGACATAATAGCTCGTGCCGTCTTTTTTTCTGTTTTTGACGACTCCCTGCCAGACTTTTCTGTCAAGAATGGTCTGCCACATCTCCTTAAAAAAACTCTTGTCCACATCGGGATGCCTTACGATATTGTGAGGCGAACCTATGATCTCCTCGCAGTCGTATCCGGAAAGTGCGCAGAACTTATCGTTTGCGTATGTTATGTTCCCTTTTTTGTCCGTAACGGTTATATAAGAGCTCAGGTCGACTATATGTTTGTATTGGTTGAGAAGCGTGTTTTTTTCCAGAAGCTCTTTATTCAGATTGATTTTCTCCGCGATACCGCTTATGATCTTAAGCAGTTCGTCGACATCTACGGGTTTTATGATAAAGTTGTCGACTTTGAGTTTTATAGCATCTAAAAAAAGGTTCGTATCGTTAAACGCCGAAGCTATGATAACGGGAATATCAGGAGCATCTTTTTTCATAACGGAGATCATCTCGAGTCCGGTCATATTGGGCATTTTTATATCCGTTATGATCAAATCGGGATCATACTCTTTAAAATCGGCGATCGCAGCAGACGCGTCGGAATAACTTTTTAACTCTTTTATTTCACGGGAGAGGATGCTTGAGAGCCGCTCCCTTAAAACTGTATCATCTTCTACGAGCATGACCTTGAGATCTATCATAATGGTGTCCTAAATATAAAGTTATATGATATCCAGAAAAGAAATAATAGCGAGTATTCTAGCACATAATCTTCGATAAAAAATAAAAACGACCTAAAACGGTTAATTTTAGTTTATAATTATTTTCATAGATATGTTAAGTACGATCCTTTTTTTAAAATATTTCTGAATCTTCGACTTGATCTGCTCAAGCTCTATATGAGTGAGCGAACGGTTCGAGACAACTTCCATTTCTATGAATATCGTTTCATCCTTCGTATCCAGACTTTTTATATTAAGAGTCAGTGCTTCGCTATCTATTTTTGTCGTAGTGATGGTTTTTAATTTCGTAAGATAATTGCTTGTTTCGACTATGTGGGCAAACGAAAGAACAAGGGGGATCGTGATAAAGACCAGTAGGACCGCAGTAAAAAAGATGCCTTTTTTTGCTCTTGTCACGGGAGCGTAACCCAAAACTATGAAAGTCAAAGATGCACTGAGCATTATGCCCACAAGATTGGTGATAAAAAGTAAAAAAGAGCCGTACATGATATCAAGATCGCCCAGCCCTATGCCGATCCCGGTAACGCTCAGCGGAGGTACAAGCGCGACGGCGATAGCGACACCCGCAAGAGATTTGGCGACCTCCTCTTTGGCCGTCGCGTACGCTCCGGCGATACCTGAAAATACGGCAACCATGAGATCAAGAAGATTTGGATTGAGACGTCCCTGCATCTCGGAAGTTATCTGGTGCAGAGGGATCAAAACAGTAAAAAACGATGAAAAAAGAAGTGTTATGACGATACCCGTCATCAATGTTTTGGTGCTCTGTTCAAGCAGAGACCTGTCTGAACGTATGATACCCATAGAGAGCGAAACTATCGGAGACATAAGGGGAGAAAGGATCATCGCGCCTATGACGACGGGCGTCGAATTTGCAAAGAGCCCCGTGGTTGCAAGCAGTGTGCTCAGTATCATAAGCGTTACGTATATGTATGAAAAACCTGCACTGTTTCTCAGGCTAACAAACAGATCTTTAAAATCCTCTTCCCCGGCTTTTTTGAAAAACGGAAGCCTTTCGCTGTTTATGAGAATGTTTCCGATCTCTCCTTTTGGAAGGGAGTTGATCTTGACGGTGTCTTTCTCTTCGATGATATTCGTATCGCTTTTGACCTTTTCTTCCAATCCTCTGCCAAGGCAGATGCTCAAGCCGTCTTGTACGACTTCAAGAATGATCTCTTTGGAGCTGAGCAGATCGTCGTCGATCATATAATCCATAGGTTTTGCAGATTCGATAACGAGCTTTGAAGTCTTTATATAACCAAGACTTTTCGGAAGAGCGAGGATGGAGATCCTTTGATAGAAGAATATGGAGACAAGGTAGCCCAAATAAGATAGAAGCGAGGTAGGTGCCAGAATAAAGGCATTTAGTTTTCCGTCATGTATTGAAAGTTCGTCGCTTATCGCCGAGCGCTCGTTTGCGATCGACTGTTCGACGACGGTTATGCCCGAAGCCGCCGTAAGTATCTTTTGCTCTTTTGCCGTAGTGAGAGTATAGCTTTTAAACCTGATCCTTTTAAGATGTTCGAGCAGTATTTTTATTTTACCGATCTTTGTATTTTTTTCCAGGTTGAGCTTGTAAAGGCCATGCATATCTCCTATAACGACGCTGCTTAATACTACAAGTCCGTTACACAGAAGGATATCCATCTTGCTTAGAAGCTTTTCGTTAAATCCGTCATCGACCGCTTCAAAGATATCTTTTGAAATACCGTAACTTCTTATGGCGTATTTGCAGCCGTCGTTTGGCAGTATAACGATATCGACATTTTTTCGGATGTGGTTTTGTAAAAACGGCTTTATCTCTTTATCGGTGAGATATAAAAAGAAGAGTTTGGATTCTGTGTCCTCGCCGCACTCCTCCAAAGGCCCGCAGATCACCGGGTCAAGTTCGTAGCGGGTCTTGAAATATTTAATAACGGCAGAAAAGTTTTCCGATCCCTTGAGACTGTCGGCTACGATGTGGATCTGGTCTTGCATCTAATCCTCTTTTGCGTTGTTTTTAATATGCAGATCAAGCTGCGGAAAGGGTATTTCGATACCGTTTGCATAAAGAGCTTCATAGATAAGCACCAAAAATCTCGATGTCGTTCTTCTGGGACGAAAGATGTTTTCTCCCTGTATCCATACCATGAGCTCAAAGTTCACGCTGCTGTTGCCCATCCCCGTCATAATGACTCTCGTGCGTTTTTCATCGGTGATATATACATCGTTAAAAGCGGCATCTTCGACGGCTTTTAAAACGACATCCATCACAAGCTGCGCTCTGGTTCCGTATGCGACGCCAAAAGGGATATCGAATCGTTTTATGTTGTCGTTCATGGTCCAGTTTATTACGCTGTTTTGGATAAAGTTCTGATTCGGGACGATAACGTCGATGTTGGCATTTGTATTTAAGACGGTCGAACGCATACGTATATCAACGATATGTCCACGGAGCGTTTCGGAAAGCTCGACGTAATCTCCGACCTTTACGCTTCTCTCAAACATCAGGATCAATCCGGAAACGAAGTTGGACACTATGTTTTGCAGACCAAAACCGATACCTACCGAAAGTGCACCTGCGACAAGGGCGATGGAGGAGAGATTGATGCCTATGATATTGAGCGCTATCAAAAACGAGATGATAAGGATCGTATAGTATCCCAAATTTGCCAAAATGGTTTTTGTAGATGAACTGATGGAATGTTTTTTTGCATTTATCCTTTGGATGTGGACTTTGTAGTATCCCCCGACAAAAAAACCAAAAACAAAGACAAGTACGGAGACAAAGATCTTTAAAGAGCTTACTTCGACGTTGTTGATCGTAAAGATAGGTTTCATAAGAATACTCATAAAACTGACGGCAAGATTTTTGACTTCGGTACTTAAGACCGATTCATGGGCACTTTGGGCAAATAAGGAGTTACATGCGAGCAGCAAAACGGCTGCAGATCCGAATATTTTCAATCTCATATCTTTCCTTTAATCTTTAAAATGATATGCCTTTATAAATGTTATAATATCGAAATAGAATAGCAGTTTTAATAAAACATTATATTTATTTAATTTTAAAAATGGAATTGTTGATGGAAGCAAGTCAAGAAGAGCTCACTGCCCTTAAAAATACAATCAATTTAGAGATAGAGCAATATAAAGAGAACAATACCACCGTCCATCCATACGATATCGCCGAACAACTCCTTGAGCTGAGGGATATAAGCGATGAAGAGTATCTCTCTATCATCAAGATCATTCCTCATGAGCTTTTCGCGGATATCCTCTCCGAGTTTCCCGATTATGTCCAAGAGGAGGTAGCTGAACTCTTAAGCACCAAAAAGCTTGCCGATATCGCATCGAACATGGATACCGACGATGCCGCGACGTTTATCCAAAATATTCAAGAGGAGCATGAAGATACGGCTCAGGAGATCCTTGAAAATTTCGATGACGAAGATCAGGTACTGATCCAAAAACTTATTTCGTATGAAGAGGATGAGGCCGGTGCCTATATGCAGACGGAGCTTTTCAGCGCTCATATAAACGAGAATATCGGTACGGCCATTAAAAGGCTTAAAAGGCTTAAAGAGGAAAACGAGATAGATAACGTCTGGCAGGCATACCTTCTTGACAACCAGCATAAATATCTCGGTGCGGTGAGTTTGGAGGATCTCATAATCTTCGAACATGAGCTGAAGTTTTCAGACATACCAAAAGAGAAGCATACGACGTTTAGTGTTTACCATAAAACGGATATTCAAGACGTGGTAGAGATGGTTACCAACTACAACCTCAACGCGATCGCGGTCGTCGATGATCATAACAAACTCATCGGAAGGATAACATCTGATGATATCTACGATATTATCGAAGAGAGTGCAACCGAGCAGATATATAATCTTGCCGGGGTCAATGACGAGATCGAACAGGAGGAGGATATCTACGAGATCGGTAAGAGTAGGGCGATATGGCTGGGTATCAACCTTGTAACGGCGATAGCCGCTTCACTTGTCATCGGTCTTTTTGACCATACCATCCAATCGATCGTGGCTCTTGCGGTTTTGATGCCGATCGTCGCTTCTATGGGCGGCAATGCGGGAACACAGACACTGACGGTTACCGTACGTAAAATGGCGCTGGGTGAGATCGAAGGCTCGGATGCCAGAAAAACGATATACAAAGAGATCCTTGTATCGCTGGCAAACGGTTTTCTGTTTGCTTTTGTTATAGGGGTCGTGGCGTATTTTTGGTTTCATATACCGCTTCTTGGAGTGGTAATTGCACTTTCAATGATCATAAACCTTTTAAGTGCAGGTTTTTTCGGAAGCGTTATCCCTTTGCTTTTAAGAAAAGCGGATATCGATCCTGCCATCGGGAGTACGGTGCTGCTCACGACCGTTACCGACGTAGTGGGCTTTTTCAGTTTTCTCGGGCTGGCGAGCGTTATATTATTATAGGAGAATAGATGGACTCTTCGAGTAGCGAAGGCGACAGTAGGTTAAAGTATTTTGTAGACGATTATTGGGATATCGTCGTAGGCGTTGTGTCTATTGGGATTTCGTTTTATTTTCATGATCTCGGGTTTGAGGTCATGGCAACCTTAGCTGCGGCTATCGGCATAGGCGCACTTTCGCTCAGCGTTTCTGAGATCGCAGAGATACTTTCGGAGAGGTTTCAAGAACCTTACGGAAGTTTTATTCTCACTTTGAGCGCGGTTGTCGTCGAGATAATACTTTTATATATAGTCTTGCTGCAGGCATATCATGATCCTGATGTCGTAAAAACCGTCAAAGGCGGTATCGTCTCGGCGGTGATAGTCGATATGAACGTTCTTCTGGGGCTTGCTGTTTTTTTGGGCGGATTGAAATTTACCGAGCAAAAACATAACAAGGAAACCTCCAGCGCCTATACTACCATCTTGTTCGTAGCGGGTATTGCGTTGCTTGTTCCCGGTCTTTTAAATCATGTGTCGCATTCAGTGACGACCATTGAAAACGCTTCCAAAGCCATTGCGACTCTTTTGTTCGTTTTTTATATGTTCATTCTTGTATTTCAGACAAGAACGCATACGCATTTTTTCAAGCAGACCGCTAAAAGCAGAATATTCAGGCTAAAAAGGAAGATGGCAAAAGAGAATAAGGAAAACGTTGAGGATCAGGAGGATGATTATATCTTTGAAAAGTTCAACAATATCTCGCTTATAGGGGCCATCTTTTTATTTATTGCTATCATAGCATTCGGTGCAGAAGTATTTGCCACCGAAGGCGTTAAAATAGCAAAAGAGTATGGAATATCTTCGGGTATAGCTGGACTTATCATCGCGATAGTTTCCGTCTCCCCAGAGATAGCTACGGCCATTAAAGCGGCTAAGAACGACGAGATACAGCGTGTGGTAAACATCGCCATGGGAGCGTCGACGGTCTCCATCTTGTTTACCGTACCCGTTTTGGTCTTTTTAGCCTACGTAAGCGATATCCGCTTGACCTTGGATTTTAATCCGCTTGAGATAGGGGCTTTGATATTGACCATTATTCTGGCGTGGAAAACTACCGATGAAGGGCATACGAACTATTTTGAGGGAATATCACACTTGATGTTTTTCTTCGCGTTTACTATAATTGCCATCTATTATTGATGTTTGATTTCATTTTTTTAAAAAAGGAGAGGATTTTTTGAAATATCTTTATTTACTACTGGTATTAGGCATATCCGTCTTTGGAGATACGCATGCTCATAAAAAAGCGAAATATGTCGCGAACGTAGTACCGAAGAACATGACGATCCAGGAAAAAAAAGAGAGGTTCTTTTATCTGGTCGTACCTGCGGTGAAAAAAGTTCATAATCTTTTAATGAATAGATATAAAAGAATAGACAGGGATATAAAAGAGGGTAAAAACTTGAAAGAGGTTAACAGATTAAAGGCTCTTTATCAGGTTAAAAGCGATGTCGCGCTGCTAGAAGCATTAAAGCCGCACCCTCAAAGCATAGTTATAGCCCAAGCGGCGATGGAAAGCTCTTGGGGGACGTCCAGATTCTTTGTGGAAGCCAACAACATCTTCGGAGTTCACAGTATCGACCCTAAAGAACCGAGAATCGCCGCGGGTGAAAAAAACGGAAAAAGAACGGTTTGGCTGACAAAGTTCAAAAGTATCAATGATTCGGTGAGAGCTTATTACAGGACGATGTCTATCTCAAAAGCATTTAAAAAGTTCAGAGCCGTACGGTTACAAACGGACGATCCTCATCTTTTGGTCAAAGCCCTTGACAGATACTCTGAGATCGGAGATACTTATGCCAAGCAGCTTTCTCAAGTCATCAATCACAACAACTTGACAAAGTACGACGACTAGACGTTGTAGTCGGTCGTAAATACGGCTTTGACCTCTCCGGCAAAAGTGATAGTATCTCCTTTTGCTGCCAGGTAGAGAGTATCTCCGCTTTTTGGAAATACTTTTGTATTGTCTGCAACAAGACTCTCCTGGTAAGCTCTGTAAAATGCGGATGCCATGCCCGTACCGCAGGCTAATGTCTCATCTTCGACACCGCGCTCGTAAGTTCTTACATATAACCCGTTCTCTTTTACGGCAGCGATATTTACGTTTGCGTTATATTTGTATCTAAGCTCTCTTGCTTCTTTGATGTCGAAGTTCTCTATATCCGCGTCAAAAGTAATGAGATGAGGTACGCCCGTATCTATTTTCCACCAGGATTTTTTATTCTCTACTATCTCTTTGTCAAGAATATTCGGAGGAGTAAGCTCGCTTGTTACAAGAGTGCCGTTTACTTCCGCTCCGATAACGCCTGCCTGTGTTAAAAAGCGCATTGATGCGGGAGCAAGACCGTTTGTAAAGGCATAATGTGCACATGCACGACTGCCGTTTCCGCACATCTCCGCCGTACTTCCGTCGGAGTTATAAAACTCCCACTCAAAGTCGTATGTTTCATGAGGAATCAAGACAATAAGTCCGTCGGCACCCACACCGTTTTGGCGGTCGCAGATCTCTTTTGCCAGAGCGGAGCGGTCTTTTTTTAAAAAAGTGTGAAAAATAACAAAATCGTTTCCGTTTGCACTGTATTTAGTTACATTCATAGGTATTTTTCCTTTATGGTATTTACGAACTTTTCTACCTCATCTTGAAGGTGCGGCAGGTCTTTTGAGTTGTCTATCACCCAGGTTGCACGTTTTTTTTTCTCATCTATCGGCATCTGGCTCGCGATACGTTTTAGAGATTCCTCTTTTGAGTAGCCGTTTCTCTTCATAAAACGCTCAAGCTGAAGCTCGGGCGGAGTATAGACGACGACGCTGTCTTTGATGGGGTACGCCTGACTCTCAAAAAACAGAGGGATGTCTATGAGATAGGGAAACTTAAAACTGTCCTGTTTCTCCGATCTCGCTTCGATCTCTTGGCGTATGAGCGGATGCAGGAACGCTTCTAATTTCTTTTTGGCATCTTTGTTTGAAAATATCAGCTTTCCAAGAGCTGGTCTGTCCACTTTGGAGTTTTTGACAAACTCTTCGCCGAAATTTTCTTTGACCCACTGTGCATTTGCTTCTAATATCTCATGACTTATGCTGTCCGCATCTATGACGCGCATGCCGTTAAGCGCCATCAGCGAAGCGACGGTACTCTTGCCCGTGGCGATCGAACCGGTGAGCGCGATAGCATACTTAAACGCCATTAGTTTCTTATGATTCCGAGATATTCTTTGCGGATATAGTTGCCCATAGCAAAAGCCGCCGGATGGATGTCGCTGTTGTAGTAGCTAAGGCCGTCAAGCATATCTGCACGCTGCAAGATCAGATCCGCTGTCGGATGGTACGCTTTTGAAGCTAAAAGCAGACTCTCCCCGTTTTCTAAACGGTAAGGCATGATGATCTTGAAATAGTTTGCCATAACCTGCATAATGATCTTGTTCTCTTCCACATTGTCCAGTGACGGGTGTACAGTGACCAAAAGGCCGTCATCCGTCAATGCTCTGCTCATATGGGCGATATTGGCTGCGTCGCATGCTGCTTCGGATAGAATTATTTCAAACGATGCGTCGCCGGCGTTTCTAAGACTTTCCAATGATGCGGGAACCGTTGTAGCGCTCATATCGTCATGACGTGAGATCTCAAGCTGAAGCTTCATCGCATCGTCGCTCAGTACAAGGATGTTCTTTGGTTCTTTATGTGTACAAAGCGGCACATGTATCATCATTTCCGGGTATATAAAATCTTTCAAAATTTTTCCTAGTTTTTAAGTTTTCGCGATTGTATCAGATTAGATTTAAAAAATATTAAAAAGTTACCCCTATGGATAACGATTAATTTTATCTCTAATTATAACTAAAAAAAATTATGGATATAATTTCATTAAAAAAATCAAGGGTATGATGATGGATTTAAATAAAGTAAGAAAGTTTTGTAGGGTATTTCGTATTCTTCTCGGAATTATTTTAATCGCTATCGGTGCTTACACGGGCATTTACTGGTTTTATCTGGGGGTTATTCCTCTTATCGCGGGAATCACGAATTTCTGTCCCCT
The DNA here is from genome assembly GCF_039645975.1 of Sulfurimonas sp. HSL-1716. Lineage (NCBI taxonomy): Bacteria > Pseudomonadati > Campylobacterota > Epsilonproteobacteria > Campylobacterales > Sulfurimonadaceae > Hydrocurvibacter > Hydrocurvibacter sulfurireducens. Next base: position 2,139,100 of record NZ_CP147918.1, on the reverse strand, counting down.
TTGTATGATAACCAAAAAGTGCGACATCAACTAAAACTAAATACCTCTTTGGTATAATCACGTTACTTTTTACATAGGAAAATTTATGAGTCAAATAAGCTACAAAGACGCCGGTGTCGATATCGATGCGGGAAACAGTTTTGTCGAGAATATCAAGCCGTTAGTCAAATCTACGAAGATACCGGGCGTTATAGGCGGGATAGGTTCATTTGCAGGTGCTTTTGAACTTCCTAAGGGTTACAATGAACCCGTAATGCTCGCAGCTACAGACGGAGTGGGAACAAAACTAAAGCTTGCTATTGATTCAGGGATACACAACACTGTCGGGATCGACCTTGTTGCTATGTGTGTGAACGATCTTATTTGTAACTTCGGTACGCCGTCGTTCTTTTTGGATTACTATGCGACGGGCAAACTTGAAGTGGATGTAGCTACTTCGGTAGTAAGCGGTATCGCTGCGGGGTGTGTGGAAGCAGAATGTGCGCTTATCGGCGGCGAAACTGCCGAAATGCCCGGGATGTACAGCCAAGACGATTACGATCTTGCGGGTTTTGCGGTCGGTGTCGCGGAAAAGGCAGAGATGGACCGCGTGAGCATGGTTCAAGAGGGTGACCAGCTTATAGCGCTCCCGAGTTCGGGTCTTCACTCGAACGGTTTTTCGCTTGCGCGTAAAGTCTTGTTCGAGAAGATGAATCTTGATTTTAGAGCAGATTTTAACGGCAAGCCGCTTATAGAAACTCTTTTGACTCCGACGAATATCTATGTAAAGACTTTTAAAGCATTAAAAGAGAAGATCGTAGCGCTTGCCCATATCACGGGCGGCGGGATTGTCGAAAATCTTCCCCGTGCTTTACCTGAAAACCTGATGGCCGAAGTAAAAGAGAGCAGCATAAGAACGCTTCCTATCTTTGATCTTATCGGCGAGCATGTTGCGCGCGACGAGATGTTCAGAGCGTTTAACATGGGAGTAGGGATGATACTTGTGGTACGTCCGGAGAACGTAGACGCTGTTTTAGCTGCGGCAGAGGGGAGCTACCATATCGGCGAGATAAAATCCGGTACCAGAAAAGCGGTGATGGTCTAAACCTATATCTCGCTTCCCCACCGAAGGGAGCCGAGGCCATACTTCTCTCTTACTTTATGAGCCTGTTTTGTCAGCTCTTTTTGTCTATTGTCGTCATCCATCTCCAAAAGGGAGAGTTCGCGTCTGCAGATATGCGTAAACTCCGAAGAAGTTATGGCCAGATGCACGATATGCAGACGTTTTTGATTGTCGGTCTGCATAAAAAGAGACAAACATAGGTCTTTGAACTCCTTTTCGCTCAGCTCTTTTCTTTTCGTGATACTGCTATGTGATTTTTGATTGAGTTCATATCTGATCGAAAGCGAAAATACCGTGGGTATCACTTTTAACCTCTGTATGGCGAAGATAAGATGACGCGAAAGAATGACGACGCGTCTTTTAAGCTCTGTCCTGTCAAATACCGGATCAAAACTCCTTGATATACCGATCGATTTTCGCACGCTTTTTGTGCTGATTGGGGTATCTGTCTCTCCGTTTACTTTTTTATAAAGCTCTTTTGCATAAGGACCCCAGGACTCTATCGTGCCGCGTCTGCGTCTTAGCTCTCCCAGCGTAAATATCTGCGCTTCTTCAAGTTTTCGCATCATGGCTTTTCCGATGCCGGAGAACCTGCTGACATGAATGGGATCAATAAAAGCGTCAAAATCTTTTTTGTATATCGTCTTGCAGCCAAAAGGTTTTGCTTCGCCGGTTGCGAGCTTTGCTATGTATCTTGTATATGAAGCGCCTATGGATACGGGAAGATCGAGATTTTTTTTGATATCGTGGCGAAGCGAATCTATGAACTTTGGAACGTCTTCATCTGCTATCCATCCCGTTACGTCGCAGTAAAACTCGTCTATGCTCGCTTGTTCCACCAAGGGAATCTTCTCTTGCAGATAGAGATGAAGTTTGTGCGAAAGTTCCTGATACAAGGACATATTCGGTGCTTTTATGATGAGATGCGGGCAAAGACGGAGCGCTTCGCTGATGCTCATTGCGGTTTTGATACCGTATTTTCTGGCTTCGTAGCTTGCCGTTGTCAGTATTCCCCGGACTCTTCCGTCTTTGTCCAAGAAATTTTGCAGGTCATCATCCCTTTTGTCGTATTCCTGATAAAAGGTTGAAACAAAGGATCCTGAATTCGTCAGATTCACATTCTGGTTCCTGTTTTTATGCGAAAATATCTGAATATCGCTTCTTCCGCCTATGGCAACGGGTTTATGCAAAAGTGATGCGTCTTTCGTGCATTCGGCAGAAACAAAAAAACAGTCTAGATCTATATGTATTTTCATGATAACAAGTCTATATTATTTTTAAAAAAAATCACAAAAATATGACAATTTGTTTTGAAATATGATATAATCGATTCAAATGAAGTGAGGTACACCGTTTTGCAAAATAATTTATTGTTATTTTTGTTGCTCGTTCTGTTCTTTGTTTTTTTCTTTTTACTGTTTGTTTTATATAAACGAAATAATGAACTTTTTGAACAAAATGCGCACCTGAAATCTATCCTTCACGGTTCGGTAAGGGCCTGTTTCGTGGTCGATGACGATGACTTCATCGTTTATTTAAATCTGGCCATGCTGCAGATACTCGGTGAAAAAGAGCAGAATATCCTCCATAAAATCTGGTATGAAAAAATAGTACCCAATGAAGAAAAATCAAAATTTAAAAATCTTATTTATAAACAGGACGATAACGATCTTTTTATTCACATTATCGAAGCCGATCAAAAAGCAAGACCGTATCTGTTAAACTACACGAAGATCGGAACGTATATCCTTTTTGAACTGCAGGATCTTTCATGCTATGAAGAGCATCAGGCAAAATTCGAAGAGCTGGCAAACGAACTGGAACATCTGAAAAAATCACTGAGAGAACAAGAGACCAACTTCAAAAAAACGTTCGATATGGCAGTAAACGGCATTGCAATCTTAACGGGAGATGGCGAAGCCACTTACACGAACAAATCGCTTCAGACCATGCTTGATTATAATGAGGATTATTTAAAGCAGCTGGGATTACAACCTCTCTTTAGCGACAGCGAATCGTTTCCGACCCTTTTAAAAACGGTAAAGAACGAACATAACATACAAAGACTTCCCCACCATTTTAGAAACAGATCCGGAGTCAGTATGGACGTATCCATCTCCATGAGCTATTTGGCGGAGCTTGACCAGTATCTTGTCATCATCCAAGACGTAACCAAAGAGCTTGAGTACACCAAAAAACTTGAAAAGCAGAAGGAATCCTATGCAAGACGTGCGGATATGGATGTTCTTACCCCATGTTTTTCAAGATCATATCTCGATATTTTATTGAAAAACATGTGTGAAGCAAAAAAAGAGTTTACCTACATAATGTTTGACGTCGATCATTTTAAATCGGTAAACGATACTTACGGGCATCTCATAGGCGATGAAGTTCTGATAAAGGTCGTCAAAACAGTAAAGGAAGGGCTCAGAGCGACTGATACGCTGGCGAGATACGGCGGAGAGGAGTTTGCGATCGTATTGGAACGTACGTCAAAAGCCGATGCGCTGCAGCTAGCTGAAAAACTTCGTAAAATGATAGAGGAGACCAGCTTCCCTCCTGTGGAAAATCTTACGTGCAGTTTCGGTGTAAGCTGTGATAACTCTCCGCTTACATGCAAGCAGATCATAGAGTGTGCGGATATAGCGCTTTACCAGGCAAAAACTAACGGGAGAAACAGGGTCGAGATGTATAAAAGCAGATCGTCTATCTAAAAGAGCGTATCTCTTTTAGATAGGAAGAACACGTATTTTACTTGAGAGTTTGTCTTTTAAAGTGCTCTCGATCGCGTAAAGGGTTCCCGTGGTAGAACTTGCACATCCGTTACAAGCACCTATGTATCTGATGTAGACATCGATGTTGTCGCCGCCCTCTTTAATATCGATAACTTCCATGTTCCCTCCGTCCATGATCAAAAACTGGCGGACGTTCTCGTCTATGATGGTATCGATAGCTTTGATCTTTTGAACAAGCGTCATAGAAGCAAAATCACCTTCTACACCGGCATCGGCAGCTGCTTTCATCTTCTCTTCATCCATCTCGCGGCGTGTGTCTGCCAAGATATCTACAAGATAGTATTCACGCTCTTCATGACCGCCCGGTTTTATACAGCTCTTACAAAAACCGCCGGCTTTCGTATAGTCCGTTATCTGTTCGATCGTTTTTAGATCGTTGAGTCTGATGACCTCTTTGAGAGTTTTAAGAGATACGCGCGCACATTCACAGACGATAATCTCCTCTTCAAAGCTTTCAGCATCGACACCGAGGTATAATCCTGCCGCTTTTTTGATGACATCATATGCCATGACCGAGCAGTGCATCTTTTGAGGCGGAACTGCAGGAACATCAGGCGTATCGCGCAGAGCGAACTCAACGTCGATATTCGTGATCTTTACCGCTTCTTGTACGGTTTTGCCGATACAAAGCTCTGTCATAACGTCGCTGCTCGCTATTGCCGTACCGCATCCGAAGCTTCTAAATTTGGAGTTCACGATTATATCTGTTTTAGGGTCAACTTCCCAGTAAAGACGTACGGCATCGCCGCAGCTTTCCGCTCCAAAGTCGGCAACGATAAGTTTGTTGCCGTGCTGGGCAGCTTCCTCTTCGGTAATCTCGCCCTGATGTTCAGGATTATTCATAAGACGGGTAACTTTATCGGAATAAGCATCCCATAAAGATTCGCCGATTAAATCATTTTTTGCCATAATATTTTCCTTTTATCTTATTTTATAAAATTAAAGGGAACCACATTTTTTGTGATACGTCAAAGTGAGTTTATCGCTTTGACTGCGCTAGCGCTGTGCTTCACTCGGCGTGATGCCCTTTGCACTTTATGTGCTTTTTAATTTTGTACGTGGTGTTCCGGGATCTGACACTCGCCGGCTTCACCGCCTGGTGACGGTTTTACTTTTGCATAAGAACTGGATATGGCTCTTAATCTTTCCACCGCCTCTTTAAAATGCTCGATGACATAATCCACCTCTTCATCGGTCGTGTAACGGCTGAGACTTAGACGGATACCCGTGTGTGCCAGTTCATGGTCAGCTCCGATGGCGAGCATAACGGTGTTTGCTTCAAGGTCTTCGCTCGCACATGCACTTCCCGTCGAAGCTCCTATGTCATATTTGTTAAGATCCCACAGCATACCTTCTCCTTCGACACCGCGGATAGAGATAAGTATTGTGTTAGGGGTTCTGTTCTCACGGTTCCCGACGGTGAACGTGTCGGGAATGATGCTAAGAAGAGCATCTTCTAGTCTGTCTCTTTTTGCACGGATGTTCTTTATGGTCTCTTCTATATTTGAAGTAGCCATTTCGATGGCTTTTCCCATTCCTACGATATAAGGAACATTAAGCGTACCCGAACGGCGTCCGCCCATATGTTCGCCGCCGTTAAACAGCGGAGTCAATGCCTGTGAATTTTTTATGTAAAGTGCTCCGACCCCTTTTGGACCGTGAAATTTGTGTGCGCTCATCGACATAAAATCGACATGTACGTCAGAAACGTCTACAGGTATTTTTCCTACCGCCTGTACGCCGTCGGTATGAAACAAGACATCTTTTGCTTTACATATCTCGCCTATCTCTTTGATAGGAAATATCATACCCGTTTCGTTATTTGCCCACATGATGGATACAAGCGCTGTTTTGTCAGTAATGAAGCTTTTTACTGTATGTGCTTCGACGATCCCCTCTTCGTTTACGGGAAGGTAGGTTACTTTTACACCTTGTTCCTCTAAAAATCTGCATGTGGAGAGGACGGAAGGGTGTTCGACCTCAGTTGTAACTATGTGATTTTTGTCTCCGTTTAAGATTTTATCGACCCATACGGATTTTAGGACCCAGTTGTTTGATTCGGTAGCGCATGACGTAAAAACTATATCGTCATTATCAGAAGCGTTTATCGCTGTATAGACCTGATTTATAGCTTGAGATAATGCAGGGCGGGTCGCCGTACCAAATTTATGCAGTGAGTTCGGATTTCCATAAAGTTCGCTAAAAAATGGAAGCATTACATCAACTACTTCAGGAGCGACCATCGTAGTTGCATTGTTGTCCATATATACTTTCATAAAAACACCTTTAATTGTTCATAAAAATTAAAGAAGAGTAAAATTGTCCTCTTTTTGCTAATGAGATGATAATACCTTCCTCATTTAAATAAGCTTAAATGGTATTAAGGTTTAACATAGTTTAAGCTATAATTTCATAAAAACGGTTTAAATGGATACTCTATGAGATGTTTTGACGTAAAAACTATATATTTACCGTTAACATTGCAGAAGTAAAATTAAAAGCTAGTTGTATACGACTAGTCCGTAATCGTCCTTGAGATTGTAAAAAGTGGAGCTGCTTGTTATCTCCAAGTCTTTTATGCGCCCCAGATGAAGCAGAGAGTTCTTATCGACTTTTATGCCGTACTCTATGAAAAACTTTCTGATGTTCACGAATTTTATATCCTGAACGTATTTATATTCGAACTCTTTGTAGAGTCTCATCTTCTCGTAGCTAAACACATGTTCATTGATATGCAGCCGGTCTGAAGCATATTTTATCGGAAGATAACCGGAGAGATCGGTGAGTATCGGTTCTATATGCTCGTACTTTTTGGGAAGAGTGTTTTTCTGCACAAATACGTACTTATTGTTCAGTTTTATGTTTGGTGTATCTTTCCAATATTTATATACAGGATTGGATACATGAAGCTTTTCACGGACTTCCCGCCATAACCAATAAGAGTTTAAAGTATTCGGTAGATGTGACATACAAAGATTTTACATAAATTGCTGTTTGCTTTTGCTTAATTTAAGTAGTAATATAATATTATTTCAGTCTTCTAATGAAGTGCTCGCATAACTCAGTTGGTAGAGTATTACCTCGACAAGGTAAGAGTCACTGGTTCGAGTCCAGTTGTGAGCACCACTTTCAGCAAATATATACTCTATTTGATTACAATTTAATTTTCTTTTTTCCTCCGATAATATTTCTCAAGTTGATTGATTTAGCGGGACGATCACAGCATATGACCGACGCAATGAAAAATGACGAGAATCTTGTGTTTAAGACTAGAAATAATATAATGTAACAATGAATGCAATTATTACCTTTTTAGCCAAGCTTGGATTTTGGTCATTCGTCATACTGTTCACATCATTGGCGCTCGTTATTTCAGAGCTGCTGGTAGCGCTTCACAGTTATATACTGACCGGCGTATTTTTTGATGAGAACCTGTTTATTGTCGGATTTACCATCCCTGCTATTACCGGATTTATTGTTTTTGGATTAATAGCCTTCTTGTTGCGTCATCTTCGTGAAGTGGAAAGTGAAAAGAACAGGATAACGGTTCTTCAAAAAGATACGGAGACCAACCTTGATTATGCACAAAAACGCGCCCTTCGCTATCTGAATATTACCGGAACGTTGATCGTAGCACTGGATACCGACGCTAACATTCTCTTAGCTAACAATGAACTGTGTAAAGCTCTTGGATACGAATCGGAAAATGAGTTACTGGGTAAAAATTGGATAGAAGAAACTATTCCTATAGAAGATCAGGTATCGATCAAGGAATCGTGTGCAGATGTTATGCGCGGGAATATCGAACCTTACAGAACATATGAAACGAAACTGCTGCAAAAAGACGGAAGCATCAGACTTATTGAGTGGCATAATGAGCATGTCAAAGACAGTGATGGAAATATAGAAGGTATCTTGTCCTCGGGGACGGACATTACAAAATCAAGACATGATGAAGAAGAACTCAAAAAAAGCGAAAGTTATCAGCGTGCGCTTTTGGATAGTTTTCCGTTTCTTATTTGGCTAAAAGATACAAACAGCAATTTTTTAGCTGTAAATAAATCTTTTGCCAACGCAGCCGGGGTCAAAAGTACGTCAGAGCTCATCGGTAAAAATGATTTGGATTATTTTCCAAAAGATCTAGCAGATGCCTATCGTGCCGATGATAAAGAGGTTATGGCATCATTGCAAAAAAAAGAGTTAGAGGAGCTTATAGAAGGGCAAGGGGAAAGAAAGTGGTATCAGACCTATAAAGCCCCTATTTTGAACAAAGCCGGAACTCTTTTTGGAACAGTAGGCTTTGCCAGAGATATTACGCAGGATAAAGAATCGGAAGAAGAACTCAAACTTATGCAATATGCCCTTGATCAAGTAGATGAAGCAGTGTATTTGACCGATGAAAATGGATTTTTCAAATATGTGAACGATGGTTCCGTTCGTCAACTCGGCTATACAAAACAAGAGCTAAGATCAATGAGAATACCTGACATTGATCCTGAATTTCCTGAGTCTCGGCTGCCAATCCTTTGGAATGAGCTCAAACAAAAAGGTTCGAAAATAGTTTTTACGATGCATCAAAACAAAAACGGAACCGTCTTTCCAGTCGAAATCAATCTGACTTATATTAAATACAGGGGAAGCGGATATCTTCTTGCCTTTATTAGCGATATAACAGAACGCAAACGTTCAGAAGAGAAGCTTAAGCTCTCAGCAAGTGTATTTACCAATACGCATGAGGGTATTATTATTACAGATAAAGATAATATCATCATGGATGTAAATGAAGCATTTACGACTATAACGGGTTACTCACGCACCGACGTTCTCGGTAAAAAACCAAATATCCTTAAATCCGGTCGTAACGATCAAGCGTTTTACTCAAAACTTTGGGCAACTTTGCATAAAGAGGGTGTATGGAAAGGGGAGTTGTGGAATCGTAAAAAGGATGGAGAAGAATATGTTGAAAGTGCTACGATCAGCGTCGTTTATGATGATAACAAAGCGGTGCAAAACTATATTTCCATTTTCACGGATATAACACAACAAAAACTACAGCAGCTAGAACTTGAACGCAGTGCTCATTATGATGCTTTGACAAATCTACCCAACCGTATGCTGTTTGCCGATAGAATGAAACAGGCGATTTCTCAGGCAATTCGCAGAAAGCAGATGATAGCCGTCGCATACATCGATATCGATGGGTTTAAAGCGGTAAATGATACATACGGTCATACTATTGGAGATAAACTGCTTATTTTGTTGGCTGAAAAAATGACAAGTCTGCTTCGCCAAAGCGATACAGTTTCTCGCATAGGCGGGGATGAGTTTATAGCTTTGTTCGTTGATATTCAAGATGAAGAAAGTGTTGCTCCTTTTTTAACCAGACTTATAAATACTATAGCAGAGCCGGTCAGTATTGAAAATTGCCCTATCAATGTTTCAGCAAGTATTGGAGTTACATTGTATCCGCAAAAAGATAAATTGCAAGCCGATCAAATTATCAAACAGGCCGATCAAGCCATGTACAAAGCGAAAATGTCCGGTAAAAACAAATATATTATTTTAAATGAAACAAAAAAAACAGGAAGCTGAGTCTTGCATAAACGTATTTGTTTATAATAAAGGGAGGGTGTCTATGGTTATCTTACTTAAGCGCGCATATGAGACGCCGGAGCAAAATGACGGCTTTCGTATCCTTGTAGACAGAATCTGGCCAAGAGGGGTGTCCAAAGATTTTGCGCATATCGATTTTTGGGCTAAAGACGTCACGCCAAGTACGTCTCTTAGAAAATGGTTTTCGCATGATCCTTTAAAATGGGATGAGTTTAAAAGGCGTTATATCAACGAGCTCGACGATAATCCAAAAGCCGTAGAAGAGTTCATAAAATATCTGCAGCATGACAGAGTCACCTTTGTATTCGGTGCAAAAGACACGCTGCATACACATGCGATAATCTTAAAAGAGTATATAGAAAATAAAATCAATTGATGTTTTTTTAAATAGATACAAAGGAATAAAATATGTTCAGCTCAGGTTTTTTAGGTACGGCAGCACCGTTATATCTGGATATTGTTACCCTCTATTTTGCGATACTGCCGTTTTTGATGTTTTTGTGTATCTCGTTTGCGATCAAGAAAAAATATGACAGACATTTCATCTGTCAATCTATCCTTTTTGCAGTAACGCTGGTCGTCGTTGCGATATTTGAGGTCGGTATGAGAATGTCAGGCGGTATTATGGAGTTTATGAAGACGTCAGGTGTTTCTTACGGATTTATGATGACCTTTTTGATCGTACATGTGGGCATAGCTATTGTCAGTGTCGTATTGTGGTCGGCACTTATCTACAGTGCCGTAAAAAATTATAAAGTAGAGGCAAAAGGGGTGCCGGCATCACATCCCAGAATCGGACGGTACGTCTTTTTGGGAATGACGGTAAGCTCTTCAATGGGAATCGTTATCTACTATCTGCTTTTTATATATTAGCGGATAAAGAGTTTCGCAGATCAGTCGTCTCCGAACTCTTTTTCCAGCTGCTTCTGGTACGCTTCATCTTTCTCTTTTTTAAGCTGTGCTTTTGTCAAAACCGCTTCATGGAGAAATTCACCGAAGAAAGTTTTAGGCTGTTCGTAAGCCAAAAAGACGTAAGTTCCCACGATAAGTCCAAGCATCGCTAAAGCAGTGATCACTTTTTGCAGTGGATTGAAAGTCTGCACAGGATCCTTTTTGCGCAGTTCGCATACCCCTCCGGGACAATATTCCGCATTCTTTCTTGTGATGACTTTGTATATCATACAGCCTACACATATGGAAAAAGCGCTTTCCAAGAACATCAACGAAGCGCAGAGCACACAGATCAGGACTTTATAAAAAGTGATCTCCCAGTGAAGAACGAACCACCAGACCATGGGCAGCGAGATAAACCAGCCTATGGTCCATGCAAAGCGTTTTTGCAATCCGCCTACATATTCAGGTTTTTGATTTTGTACGAAAAATCTTCCCAAAAGCAAAGAGGGAACATATTTTGGACTTATCATTCTTAGCGTAAAGTCGACCCACAAAAATGCCAGATATATCCTTGCTACCATCGTATGGTTGAATCCTATACCGACAAAGATAATGATGGTCCCCATTACTCCGAGTATTCCTGCTGCAGCTCTGGCTTCTCTCTCGTTTACGACTGTAATGTCATACCCGGGAACCTTTTCTCCATAATCCCATAAAAAACTTTGTAAGCTCAAAAATATCCTTTTGTTACTTTATTATCTCGTCTATTTTGTTTAAAGAAGCTTATATGCTTCTCGTAAAGGCTCTTGTTTTGGATTCTATTTTATCTTTAATAAGAAAGAACCCAAAACAAGAGATCATAGATCTGCAAACAGATCAGACATATAGCATATCGTCTGTTTTTATACTTCCGGCATTGACGGCTTTTATAAATATACCTCTGTCGTCTTTTAGAAGCTTAGGCAGTTTAGGATCGATTTTAGAGAGTCCGTTGCATAAGGTGCAGTGCTGGGTTATCTCAAAAACAAGATCGCCGATTTTGAATGTTTCACCAAGATCCATATCTTTTATGTTTCCGTCTATGAGTATATTTTCTCCCAAAGCGCCGTAATCGATATCTATGCCGGCATCTTTTGCCAGTCTGTATGCATCAAGAGATGTTACTAGTATCGCACGGCAGATATCTTTGCCGTAAAACTTGTCACCGAGTACACCGCTGTCGTCCAAGATCAGCTCATTTTTGTTCAATCTGGAAGGTTCAGAAGCCCTGGAGATATATAAACTCACCACTTTGGCCAAAGTATTCGTTGTCGTTAACATTTATTTTTTCTCTTTATGTCCGATTTTGCCGACATAATCTTCAAAATCGATGGTTTTGAAAAGATTGCCGCTTATATATTGGAGCAGGAGAATGAATCTGTTTTTATCGATCACTCCCGGCTGAGCATAAACGATCTTTTCGTTCTTATCAAAAAAGATCGAAGTCGGATACATGTCGTATCCTATAAGCCTTGCAAACTCTTTACCGTTGCCTTTGAAACTCTTGTATACAACATGATCTTTGTCTAAGATATCAATGTGCTCATAGATGAACTTATTGCCTAAAATCTTTTTTACTTCATCATCATTTATTGTAAAGGTAAGCATCTCTTCACAGTACACACAATCTTTTCTATGCAGATAGAGAAAGAGATGTTTATGGGACTGATTTGCTTTTTTTACGATATCGTCAATATTGATATCTCTTGAAAAAAGTGATAGATGAAGTGTTGTTAGAAGCAAAAAAGCTTTGAATATTGATTTATACAAGTTTCTACCTCTGTTAATGGTGAAGAGATACGAAAACCGCAGTTTCCGTATCTTTTTTGTTATTTGATCTTTTCAGTCTTTGTGACCGTATTGCCTTTTAGGTCAACCCAGCTCATTACCAGTTCGTCACCTTTTTTTGCACCTTTAAAAGCGAATTTAAAGATAGGGTTTTTTGATAAGAATTGACTTGTAGACGCTTCGAACACTACTTTGCCGTTCACTTTTGCATCGATATGAGTAATGAAGTTCGCATTGTTTCTGTCGCCTGTTTTTTTCTTTGCTACATCGTATGTCATCATTTCATGTTTAGCCAGAGCTTTAACGTCAATAACATCACCTTTTAGTTTTGCTTTAATTTTCATAAATATTCCTTTATCTTTATAGTTTTCATATTTGCTGTAAAGGCGGATCAGCCTTCACAACCGCCAAGAGCAACACTAAGTGTTTTGCTGGTTGAATAAAGATTTCCGTCTTTGCCTTCAACGACTACAGTAATAGTTCCACTTTTTTTCATTTTCATTTTGATCGAATAATCGATAACGCTATCTGGATAGATTGTATAAACTATGACGGCGCTTTCAGGGTTGACGTTTTGGAATACTGCAACAGTTTTTGCATCGATATCCGTTTTAAAACTTACAGGGATCTGACCGCCGTTGCTTGCAACATCGGGAGTAGTAAGTTTTACTGCATCGCTTTTAGTTGCATTTTTTCCGTATAACTTTGCGATAGCGTCTTCAACAGTTTTTGCTGTCCATACATCCGGTTTAGATTTTCTGAAATCCTCAGCACTAAGAGTTGCAGGTACGGTAGCGGCAACAGCAGCCAAAGCACCTAGACTTAAAAATTTTCTTCTTTGCATTCTTTTTCCTTTTTTTTGATTTACTTGCTGGCGTTAACCATATAGTCGACTACAGCTTCAAACTCTTTGTCCGACAAACTTGTTCCGCCTTTTGGAGGCATACCGTTGATACCGTTGATACCGTTTTTATAAACTTCTTTTATACCTTTGACCAAGAAAGGTGCCCACTCTTTTTTATTACCGAATACCGGTGCTCCCATTCCGTCTGCACCATGACACATTTTACAAGACTCTTCATAGGCTTTTTTAGCTGCCGCGTTTGCGTCGCCTTTACTCTCCTGTGCAGGCAAATCTCTTGCGACTGACATAGGCGGTAAAAAGTCTTTCGTCTCTATTTTAATATGAGTAACTTTATTATCACCTTTAATACAATCTTTCATACAGCGGTTGGCAACAGTTTGTGCACCGATATTTTTCGGATCGTTAAAGAACGCGCGAGCGTTGTCCGTTCCATGCGGTCCGTCGATCTTAGGCACGAAACCGTCCTGATTAGGCATAACGATCTTCATAAACTTTTCTCTGTCTAAAACATAATCGTCATCAACAGGCTTGCCGTCGATCTTCATTTCGTTTATATTTAAGATATAAGCTACAAGAGCATACACTTCATCATCGGTCAAGCTTTTTGGAGCCGGATGAGGCATACCCTCTTTAATGTACCACCAAAGAGTGCTTGCCTGCGGCCAGTATGTTCCAAAAACACGCTGCGGACCTTCCATTCCAGGTTCGGTTCTTTGGTTTTTAAGTGTTTTTTGCCCTTTGTAAGCATTTCCTTTAGCAAGAGCGGGATATCCGCCTCCGCCTGAGCCGAAATCTCCATGGCACATAACACATTTTGCATCATAAAGATCACTTCCGTCAGAAACCGACCCGCTTCCTTCAGGAGGAGGGGCAAACGGAGTCACGGATGTTGCCCATGCGTCCAACTCGTTTTTAGTCGGTTTGCGTCCGTAAGTGTATCCGCCTTTTAAAGTATCCGTATTGACACGGTATACAGAAGTCTCGCCGTTTACGACAGGATATGTGACCCCGCCGTCAATAACAGCTTTTCCGTTTGCGTATACATGCGACACGCTTGCATTTGCGGCAGTATTCGAGCTAGGAGCCGCTTCTCCAAAACAAGCTGTCAATCCGATTGACACTGCAGCAATAAGTGAGATTGATGCTAACGATTTACGATCTAATTTGAACATTGTTTACCTCCCCGTTTGCCGTTACTTCCCAAGTAGCGATACTGTTTCTATGATAAACCGATTCGACACCCATATAGGCTACTTCTTGAGCAATAGTAGGCTGCATACGTCCGGCATCGTCCATAGCGCGGCTTCCGATAACAAGAGGTTTTCCTTCGTATCTGTACATGAAGCTGAATCTTGTCCAGGCTTTTGGAAGAACCAAACCTTTTAGTTTTGCAGGAGTCCAGTTCTTACAGCCGTCAAATGTGATATCAACACCTGTTATCGTGCCGTATCCGCTCCAAGCCAAACCTTCGATCTCGACAAGATCGCCGACTTTCAGATCGGTCCACGGTTTTTCAGGACATGGCGAAGTGATGACCGAATTCACTTCATTTGCGTAGAAGTGTTGAACAGCTTTTCCGCTTGGTTTAAGCGCCGTATATTTTGCCGTTTCCTCTTTACAGTAGAACGGTTCAGAGGAGAACTCTAAGCGTTTTAGCCATTTGACACACATGTTGCCTTCCCAGCCAGGAAGAAGCAAACGTACGGGATACCCTTGTTCCGGACGAAGCGCTTCGCCGTTTTGTCCCCATACTATCATCGCATCGTCAAGTACTTTGTCTATCGGTACGGTACGTCCCATTTCCGAGTTGTCCGATCCCTCTGCAAGCATCCATTGCGCTTCGGGTTTAAGTCCGAGATCTTCAAGGATGGTTTTGATGTAAACACCGGTCCATTGCGCACAGCTCATCATACCTTTTGCGAATTGGATAGAGTTGAATTGAGGCCCTCTCCACTCCGGTCCGCCGTTTGCAGGACATTCGATAAAGTGAATACGGCTGACGCTCGGATATCGTTTAAGCTGGTCCAGAGTAAGAACTAAAGGTTTCTCGACAAGACCGTGAATCATCAAACGAAATTCATTTGGATCTACATGGGCAACACCGCCGTGAGCTCTGCTGAAGAACAAGCCGTTTGGAGTTATTATGCCTTCTGATTCATGAATAGGACACATAGCGATTGAAGCATACCAGTTACCCGAAGATAATAGCTTTGTGTTCCTTCTGATGTTGTTGTGCTCATACTCGGATGGCATTCCGTAACGATTTTTTGTAACGGGATCGCCAAACTTTATACCCCAAGGTACATCGTTTATGATTGCCGGATCATCAGCCAGTGCTTTCGTGCCTGCAAATATGCTGGTTCCAGCAAGAGCAGTAGCGGAAAGCGCTGCCGATTTTCTAAAGAAATCTCGTCTATCTAATGTATGCTGCATATCATTAGATAAAGATTCTTGATTTTCTTGAGAATTTATATCTTTCATGTTTCTTCCTTTATAAGCTTCTAGATATAACCAATTCAGTCAAAAGTGATAACTAAAGAGTTGAACCACTATCTAAAACGCAATATGATTGTCGGTTTTATGTAACTTATTTGTTTGTATCACAATTATATCACATCAAATGATACAATAATTTGAATATTTATGTGATAAATTTTTGAGATTTCAAAAAGTTTTGTTACTAAACAACACATTAGTAAAACTTATTCAATTTAAAGCATATTGTTTATTGATTTTTTTTATTAATTATAGTTTTTATTGTCTACTATCCCGAGGATGATATAAGTATTGTTTATATTATCTATAAAAAAAGGTATGGTAAATCCTTGGTTTTCTATATCTTTGATATTCTCATCGTCAAAGTAGATAGACTGCTTGTATTTCTTTACTTTTGTCGGCATATTTATGATTATCGTGTCGAGATAAAGTTTAAAACTTTTTGCAGCCTGTATATCACTGCCGAAATAAGAGTCGAGTATGGCTTTTAATTGCTCCTCGTACAGTTGTGAACTAAGTATCTTCATTTTTTGTCTCCGTAAGCCAGCCATTGGTTTGTTCTTTTTATGGTTTGGACATATGGAGTGAACTCCGATTTTCCTTCGGTATAGTTTTTCAACTCTCTTTGCAGTTTCTTCTGCATATCGAGAAAAAATTTGTTTTGGGGTGTTTCTTGATCTTTATTTTGCATAGTGTTCTTTTATGTCAGTGTAGTCGGGAGATAGTGAAATTAATCACTATCTGCGTCAGCTTTTTTTTCTGAAGGTTTTAAATTTTGGATCTTTGCCGGTGTTTCTTTGGAAATAGCGCTTATCTTCTTCTTGACAAGACCGATAGCCGCTTCCGCATCGTCCGCCATCTGGAGGTCGTCGTTGTTGTTTACGTAATTCGTAAGCTGATACATCTGAAACGGCTGTCCGTATTCATATACGATCTCTCCGCCGTCTTTGCCTTGTAAAAATACGGTACCCGTTGCCCCAAGCAGTAAAAGAACGGCTAAGGCTTCAAGCCCGAACTTTTTCAATTTACATCCGAGCAGTTTTAAGAGTGCAATGACACCCATCGCTATAGCAAGGTACCCTCCAAGCGCTTTATGCTCTAAAAGCTCTTTTTTTCCTTCGGGACTTAGATAGTCATAGATCAGCGGTCCCGCATGTGTCCCGGTATACCAGACTCCAATGACGGCTAAAGCCGCTATCAGCGTAGCGCGGGAAGATATCTTTGACATTCCTTCTGTTTTGGTAAAAAGATAGATGACTCCGAATACCGAAGCGACAAGCGGCAGAATGATTGCAAAGTGTACAGTTGCTGGATGTAACATCATAAATAACTCCTACGTCGTTTATTTTAAGTTTCAGGATATTATATGACAAAAAAATATGAGATAACTTAATCTTATTTTTAATCTTTTTTATCAATCACATTTTTAGCTGATTTGATAGCATTCTCCAGTGCCGATCTTGCTACGCCCCAGGCTTGGATACCCATTCTTTTGGCTTCTTGTGCTCGTCCCGATTTTAAGACTTTCGAACCTCTTTGAATAGCATCTTTTTTAATGGCGCTGAATTTGTCTTTCATAACCTCCACGGTCTCTTTTGAGATATGGACAAGCTCTTCGAGGTCGTATTTCATGCTGCTTGCGACCTCTTCGATTATCTTTTTCGTTTGGATCGAGTTTGCAAAAGAGATACTGCTGAGGACTTGAGTGAAAACGGCGTCGGTATGGATCAGTTCATCGTAGGTGTTGTCGTAATCGCTTATAAGAATAGCTTTGACCTCGTCGGGCATATAAAGCAGCTGCTGTTTAAATCGATAGATCGATTTGATCAGGCCCGATTTCGTTCCCATGAGAGTCGATTTGAGTATGATACCTGCCTGATTCGGTGTTGCTTCAGCTACATCTACGGCCGTTTGGATTATATTGGAAAGTATTTTTCTGATCCTTATACTGTTTAAGGGGCCTTCGTTTATGGTTTCGTATGTTATCTCTTTTATGACCTCTTCAATGGTGTCTTCGGTATCGTTGTCGTTCTTTTCCAAAGCAGTGAGTATCGCGGATTCTACCATTTCGTTAAGCATGTCAAAAAGATCGATCGACTGCAGTTTTATCTGATGAAGTTTTGATATGGTCTGTTTGGGTGCACCGTTTAAGGCTTCCTCGATACTGTTAAACAGATCATGTTTGGAAGTTTGAAGCTCGTGCGATTTTTTATCTATGCGTCTTTGTATCTGCTCTTTTTTTGCAAGCAGTTCCTCTACTTCGTCATGCAGATACAGTGTTTCGGTATCGATCACCGTGGAGGTGATGATCTTGAGTTCATGCAGAGTCAGTTTCTTTGCATCGATGTTCCATTCCTGTTCTACATGTTCTAAAAGTTTTTGGATGCGTTCTTGCAGCGATGAACTTTCTATGTTTTTATAACTGGCTTTGATGTCTCTTTCAAACTGTTCGATGTTCATACCCGTTCCTTATTCTATATTTATAAGACCATCTTGATATGCTGATGATTTTTTAATGCTTCATATATAAAAGTCCTCTCATCTTCGTTGTTGATAACAAGATCGAGGTTCATACTGACATACTTTCCTTTTTTGCTTGTATTTGAGAGTTTAAGGATATGCGGCTTTTCCAAAATGATCTCCTTGACTGCTATTTGGATATGCTCCTCATGCTCTCCGATCACTTTATAACACCAGCTGCAAGGGTATTCAAGGACAAGTTTTTCCTTGCTATCGTTTATAATTTCCACTTTTTCCTCCCTCTTTGGATTCAAGCTGGACATTTTTTATCACCATCCCTTTGTCGATAGCCTTGACCATATCGTAGATCGTCAAAAGGCCGATGCTCACACCCGTAAGGGCTTCCATCTCCACACCTGTTTGTCCTGTCAGTTTTGCGGTAAGTATCAGTTTAAATCCCGGAAGCTGCGGCAGTTCTTCGACGTCGCAGTTTATTCCGCTTAGATTGAGAGGGTGACACATAGGGATGAGATCGCTTGTTTTTTTCGTTCCCATGATGGCGGCGATCACCGCAGTTTGTAAGACGGGACCTTTTTTCGCTTTTTCATTCACTATGGCGTCATAAGCATCTTGGCTCATCTGTATGATCCCGCTTGCGACGGCGATCCTTGTAGTTTGGTTTTTATCCGAAACGTCGACCATTTTCGGTCTGTCTTTTTCATCTAGGTGCGTTAAGTTCATTTTTTTTCTTTTCGTTTTTTAATATTATAGCAGACGGGATATTAATAAATAAAAACTTATTTTAGAAGCATATACAATTTATTTTCTATATCCGCCAAAATTTTACTAACCTCTGATTTTTTATCTAAAGAAATGGAAATAAAATCGAGGGTTATGGGTTCGCTTGTAAAGAGTTGTGTATAGTTATTTGTTCTATAAAACTCCTTTATTCTCTCTTTTACAGATTCGCTTATGTCGTTTTTTGCAATGGCGACATAGTGATTCGAGGTAAAATAATATATTTTCAAAGTATCGTTTTGCAATTCTTCTTGAAATGAGCTCAGGAGTTTCTTGGCGATAGTCTGGTAGATGTCATGTAAATTGACCGCTCCAAATCGTTGAATGAACTTTTCAATATGTTTGAGCCCGAAACAGATGATGGTGTATTCATCTTCGTTATCCATGTTTATAAGGGGACGGATATCTTTTACAAAAGATTCTCTGGTAAACAGACCTGTAAAATTGCTGTTGTTGATATTTTTCAATTTATCGAGTTCTACGCTCATCTCTTCAACGTTGAAAAAACATAAGAGTGTCTTGTTTGTTCCCTGTACGGACGTTACGTTGATGGTGTACCTTTGTGTTTTTTCTGTATCTCCCATTATTAACGTTCTTGTTGAGCCGTTATCTTTTCTTAATATATCGGAAATCGTCAGGTTGTCCGATGATGAGAGATCTTTGTCTTTAAAGATGGTTTTTAAAGGAAACTCTTTAAGGCTGTTTTTAGAGTCTTTGATTCGAAAATACTCTATAAATTTTGCATTTGCATATAAAATATCGGGTCCGTCTAAAATAATGACAGGTAAGGAGAGCTTTTCTAAAAGAATATCCTTTATCTTCAATTCTTCGGACAACTGATGTTCAAGAGCGGCTTTTTTCTTTTCGTTATGGAGGTTTACCACTATTTTAGAGATGGTCACAAAAAATTTTTTTATGTCCAGAGGTTTCATTATGAACTTATCCACGCCTATTTCGATCATCTCGATCAAATATTTCGAGTCGTTGTATGCAGACGTGATGATGATCGTCTGGTTGTCATTTATCTTTTTGATCTCTTTGGTCATTTCGATACCGTTCATTTCCGGCATCGTGATATCGGTGACGACTATGTCATATGGCTTTTTTTTATAAAGCTCCAGTCCCTCTTTTCCGTTTTGTGCAGTATCGACGTGTGAAAAGATCTTTTGCAACAACTTTTTTACTTCAGACGATATCAACAGATCGTCTTCGACATAAAGGAGATGGATGTCTTTGGCTATTTTTTGCAGGTTCAATATTAAGTTTTTTGTCATTTATGATTCCTCATTGATCGGAAGTTGAATGGTAAATTCGCATCCGTTCTTAATATTTTTCACGAATATATCGCCGTTTAGGTGTTCGTCTACAATGATTTTAGACATATACAGACCAAGACCGCTGCCGTTCTTTTCTTTTTTTGTTGAAAAATACGGTTCAAATATCCTTTGTAGAATATCGTCATTTATTCCTCCGGCATTATCTTTTAGCTTTATTTTTATGGATTCGTTGTTTTTTTCACACTTTATCGTGATGGACGGCTTGTCTGTTTTTTTGTCTTCAAATGCGTCTTTAGAGTTTGAGATTATGTTCAGCAGAACTTGGATCAACTCATTTTTAAACGTATATATAGAGATATCGCATGTGCCCGATATCTTTATCGATATCTCTTTTTTCTTCAGCTGTTTTTCTACCAGAGAAACGGTCTTTTCAATGAGTTCATTGATGCTGAAACTCTCTTTCATCTTACTTTCTTTAAAAAAATCTCTAAAATCATCAATGGTGTGAGACAGATACTCGACCTGCTTGTTGATGTTTTGCAGTTCTATCATCAACTCGTCAGTATTGAGTTCATTTAGGACCAGATCCAGTTCTATATTGTTTGCTATCATACCTATGGCAGTTATCGGCTGGCGCCATTGGTGAGCTATCATTTCTATCATTTCGCCCATTATGGCTTGTTTTGATTTGAGTATCAGCATCTGCTCATGCTGTCTTATCTTTTGTACGGCTTCTTGGATCTTTTTTTCCAAATCTTCGTTAAACTCTTCAAGTTTTTGGACTCCGTTACAGGCGCTTACGGCAATATTTATCTTGTTTTGAAAATTACCGAAAACAGATGCTATGGTTTCTATGTCTTTTCTTTTTTTGTCATATGAAAAAATAAAATAACTGTGTTTAAGGGGGAGTATTACTGCTTTTGTATCGTCAAGTTCTTCAACGATATATTTTTTATTCAGCATTTTTGATTTTGAAAAACGAACCATAATATCTTTTCCCAGATGTACGGAAGGTTTTTTATCTTCGAATCTTTTATAAAAAGAACCTGATAGCGCATTTGTCTTACGGGTAAAGGTTATGATGATCTCAGAGACCATTGTATCCAGATCAAGTGTATTACCGATAGAGTTTAAACAATCATATGCCATATTTAATTGTTTTATCGACATGCCTCACCTGCAAATGAATTTTAATAAGTATACATAAATTATATCAAAAAGCGTATCTTAGGCGCTTTCAATATAATTGATATCCGGACGGCCGATATAATATCCCTGTACGGCATCCACATCTAATTTTTTAAGTATGTCGTATATCTCTTTTGTGCTCACATGTTCTGCAATAACCTCTATGTTCAGTTTATGTGCAAAACCGATGATAGTCTGTACTAAAGTGAAAGCGGCTTTGTCGTTGACAATATTGACGATCAGGTTGCCGTCTAGTTTGATATAGTCCGGATTGATCTTTAAGATATATAAAAAGTTGGAATATCCGGTTCCAAAATCGTCAATGGCCACCTTTACACCATGTGCTTTGAATCTTTTTAAAAAAGATTCCAGTATATCCATATCCTCTATAAGATCACTTTCTACTATTTCAAAGATCAGTCTTTGCCCTATTTTGTTTTTTATGATTTTTTCTTCGAGTTTGTTCATAAAATCGTTGTTTTTTATATCTTGGTAGGTAAGGTTTATAGAAAATATATTTTTGCTCTTTGTGATTTCATCAAGAGCTTTACATACGAGTATCTGTGATATCTGATTATAGTAGCTGTGTTCTTTGGCGACGGACATAAACTTGTCAGGTGATAAAAGTTCATTATTATCATGTTTTATTCTCATTAGGACTTCATAGTTAAGTTGATCACTTTTTGTTTGAATAGGCTGGTATACAGGGATAATAAGATTGTTTTCAATACTTTTTTGCAAGATATTTTTTGTTTTAATTATGTTATACATCTGTGAGTTTACCTGATGATCGTCGTCGTAAAAAGCATATTTAAGATGATGTTTTTTTGCGTATAAAAGAGCCTGACTGAGCTTTTCAAGGATCCTCTCCGTACTGTTTACGATTCCCATCGTGACTGTTATATTAATATCTTTTACTCCTATAATGCTAAATCTTTTCGATTCTATATGTGTAGTTAAAAACTGTGCATCTTTTCTTATCTTTTCATCATCTTCTTGATCTTTATACAACAAAATAAATTCATCCGCAGACATTCTAAAAACATCATATTGAGAACTTGTCTCACAGGTATTTAACAGTATGACAAATTGAGAAAGAAGATCGTTTCCGTGTAGATACGAGTAGTAATTGTTTATGAGTTTGAAATCATTTATATTGATAAGAATAGCAGATTTGGGTACATTTTTTTTTTGCAAAACATCATGAAGGTATTTTTGATTAAATGCAGAGGTCAGCGTATCTTGATAGTAAATTCTTTTATTATTGTCTTTGTTTTTATCTATTTGGTATTTTAATTCATTGTAGTGGTGATGCATCATTTTATCTGCATGTATTTTTTTGACTTTTACAAGAAGCGTATGAAGAAATTTAGTTTGATCTATGGGTTTTGAGATGAATCCCGATATGCCGAGATCGATTAATTTGAGAAGTTCGTTCTCATTTTTATATGCGGAAATGATGATAATGGATTGTTCTGTATTTTCTTTTATCAGTTTTCTGCTTAGTTCTATCCCATCCATATTTTTCATCATAATGTCCATCAAGACAAGATCATATTTTTTTTCTTTATGCATTCGCAGGGCTTCGATACTGTCGTCTATGGTGTCTAAATCATTGAAAACTCTTCGAAGCATCTTGCTTATCTGCCCCATAACGACGGGATCGTCTTCGACATATAATACGCTTAGAGAGTTGCCTAAAACAGAGAGCTGTTTTACCATATCAATATTCAATATATACACCTTTTGTCAATTATGCCAAAAGTGTATGGTAAAAATGTCGCCTATTTGTCGCTTTGCTTCGAGACCAATCTATAACCGACGGAATGAATATTTGTTATCATCTCTTTGGGAAGTTTTTTTCTGAGTTTATACATGATCTTTCTGATATTTTCTATTTTAATGTCGATCATGTGAAAAAAAAGATAGCTGACGATCTCATCGTTTGAAACGGTCAGATTGAGTTTTGATACCAACAGCCGGACGATCAGCTGCTCGTAATTCGTAAGTATCAAAAGTTCGCCTTTGACGTAAATACTGTTTTGATCCTTATCGTAAAGGATATCTTGAGAGAGATGAACGGTATTTAAGAGATTTTCATCTTGATGCAGCGTATCGCAGACTATAAAAAGTTCATCAACGAGATTTGCGGCTGAAATGGGTTTGGATATAAAACGGCGAACGCCAAGGTTTATCAGGTTCAACAAATAACTGGAATCCTGATACGCCGAAAAGATTATGATCGTCTGATTTGAATTTATCTGTTTTATATGTTTTGTAAGCGTTACTCCATCCATATTTGGCATAGCGATATCGCTGAGCAAAATATCGTATTTCAGACCTTCGGAAAGTTGCTGCTTATAGAGATTCAGGGCTTCAGTTCCGTCATATGCGGAATCGACATGTTTAAATAGGGATGTAAAGAGTTTTTTCAAGCTTTTATGGAGTACAGGATAATCTTCTGCCATCAAAATATTCATATTCTGCGTCAATCGACGAAGTTTTTGTATCTTTTCTTTTATTCTGTTTTCCTGTAAACCTTTCATCTCAATATCTTCAATGCCGCCGCATATTCGTTTTTATTGTTCAGGTTCAAAAATGTTTCTTCATCTTTGAAATCCACGTACAGTGTATGTGAATCTTTTAAAAGCTTGCCGAGTTTGTGTTCGTTGTTTGTCAGCATCGCTTTAAAATCCGCATGCAGGTTTTTGCTGTAAAGACCGCACATAGGATGAATGCCTTGAGGAGTTTTTGCGATAACGGCGTCAAAACCCTCGTCCTTATGCTTTAAAATTTCCTCTATCTCTGTTTTGCCGACAAAGGGAGCATCGACGCTCAAAATGAACACCTGCTGTGTATGTAAAGCATCAAACAAAGCTACAAAGCCCGTGGTAGGAGCATAGATGCCATCGGTTTTTATATCTTCTATGAGATTCGCTTTTTCATTCTCTTTGAGAAAATCGAATTTGTCGGATGATTTACAGGATATATAAAGATTCGTAAATATCTTTTTGAGACGTTCGTATTGAAACTGTATGAGGGTGGGGTAGCCTCCAAAAGGCAATAGTGCTTTGTCTTCGCCCATGCGGGAGCTTTTTCCTCCGGCAAAGATGACGCATGGGATATCTGTCATTATTTGATGAGCTTTGCTTCGATACGGCGGTTTTGAGCACGTCCCTTTGCAGTAGCATTATCTGCGACGGGATTCTCTTCGCCCATACCGACGGCTTTGATTCTTTCGGACGAAACACCTTTCTTCTCGAGCATCGATTTTACGGCTTCGGCTCTTTTTAGTGAAAGCTTGAGATTATCCGTTTTTTTGCCGATGCTGTCCGTATAACCGATGATCTCGGCTTTGTAAACGGGTGCCGCATTTAAGAAATCCACGAATTTTTGGATATTTTTCTGTGACGGTTCATCGATATCGTATGAAGCATTATCGAAATTGATATGAAGGTTTACCTCTTTCATACAGCCCTCGGCATCGACTACGGTTACCTCTTTTGGGGTATTTGGACATTTGTCAAGAGAATTTTTCACTCCATCATTGTCATCGTCCGCATTTGCCAGTGCGGCTGCTTCGGCTTCGGCTTTCTCTTGGGCTGCTTTTCGCTCGGCTTCGGCTTTTTCTTTTGCCGCTTTCTCTTGGGCCGTTTTGTGCGCTTTTTCCGCAGAGTCTTCGACCACTATATTCTCTTGGTGCTGCTGCGCTCTTGTTTGGCCGAAAGCTATGTTCACTCCGGCGAGCAGAGCCAGATTGTTGTCCCATCTGTTGTCGTTGGCTTTAAGCATATAAACGGCTTCGAGTTTGAGAGATATATGATCTGTAAAAGGAATTTTCGCACCTACGCCTACATCGGCAAAACCCGAATCGTCATTGTGTGTCAGAGATGTTTTGTGTTCGCTCATGGTCTCATAGCCCAGTCCGGCTTTTACGAACGGGGTTAAAAGCGAAGTCTTTTCATATTCATAGACACCGTTTAAAGCGATACGGTAGATGTTCGTACTACCGTAATTTGGGTCAAAATCCGCATTGGAGTAGAGGATGGAGAGTTCAGGACTTACCGGCATGCCGATATTGTTGAGTTGAAACTCTCCGCCTAAAACTGCGTGGTTTTTGAGGTTTAGATTTCCTTCGGCTATATTGTAGCCGATAAGCGGAGTCACTTCATAGTCATACTGCTGTGCCAAAAGCAGAGCCGATGTTAAAAGCACAGGAATGGCAAACAGTTTTTTCATGTTCTCTCCTTTAGTTTTGGTTGTTGGGGTCCGTTATATATCCCGTTATTGCCGATACCGCAGCAACTGCCGAGTTTGCTAGATAGACTTTGGAGCTTCTGCTTCCCATACGGCCGACAAAGTTACGGTTTGTCGTAGAGACTGCGACTTCGTTATCTCCCAATATTCCCATATACCCTCCAAGGCAAGCCCCGCAAGTCGGATTGCTCACGACTCCGCCCGCATCGATAAGGATATCGATATAACCGAGTTTTGTCGCTTCTCTTAAGATCTTTTGCGTACCCGGAGTGATGATCAGACGCACATCCGGATGAACTTTTTTATCTTTTAATATCTCGGCTGCAACCTTTAAGTCACTCAATCTGCCGTTCGTACAGCTTCCGATAAATGCTTGGTCTATTTTGATGTGGTCAGCTACCGCTTGAGTTACGGAATGACCGTTAGACGGCAGGAACGGATAAGCAATAACCGGCTCTAGCGCTGCAACATCTATCTCAAGCACCTGTACATACGAGGCATCCTCATCGGAATGGTATATTTTCGGTTCACGCGCTAGGGTTTTGTCCGCCAAGAACTCTTTCGTGATATCGTCGTATGCCACTATTCCGCTTTTTGCACCCGCTTCGATGGCCATGTTACACATAGAGAATCTGTCGTCCATGCTAAGGTAAGGGATCGTGCTTCCCGTGAACTCTAACGTTCTGTAAAGCGCACCGTCAACTCCGATCATACGGATGATCTCAAGAATGATATCTTTACCCGTGGTATATTTACCCGGTTTTCCGCTTAGGATGACTTTTATCGACTCAGGAACTTTGAACCAGTTGCCTCCGGTGATCATGGCAAACGCCAGGTCGGTAGAACCCATACCCGTCGAAAAAGCACCCAAGGCACCGTGAGTACAAGTGTGGCTGTCCGCACCGATGATGACATCGCCCGGAACGACAAGACCTTTTTCAGGTAAAAGCGCGTGTTCGATTCCCATATCTTTTTCATCAAAAAAGTTTTTGAGGTTGTGTTTTTTTGCAAAATCACGGCTTACTCTCGCCTGATTGGCACTTGCTATGTCCTTTGCAGGGATAAAGTGATCGAGTACGATCGAAAATCCGTCCGGATTTGCAAGTTTGGTCGCACCGCTGTCTTCAAAAGCTTTGATAGATATAGGTGTTGTAATGTCGTTTCCTATGACCATATCGATGTTGGAACGGATGATCTCACCCGCGTAGACTTTGTGTCCGACATGACCGGAAAATATCTTTTCAGTAATGGTTTGTCCCATAATATAATTCCTTAATTTTACTGCATAAAATGAAGGAAACCCGTGACCGCTAAAGCTTGACACCAAAGTGCCAGAGTTTTTCATTTTGTTTTGCAAATTATACCCATTTAGAGTTGATGGCATTTTGAAATATTTTTATAAATCTGAAATTTTTGATGTTATTATTGTCGAAAAAGGATCGTTTTGTCTAAAATACTCGGAAAATGTCCATATTGCAAAGACGGCAGAGTCGAAGTACGCGCGATACAGGTTCAAGGTGCGCCGTTGAAGCTTTATGCCTGCACAAACGCTCATTGGCATTACGAGAGCGATTTTGCAGAGCTGACTTCAGATTCCACATGCGGTTTCAGGATATTTCAAAATCAGTTAAGACGCTGGAATAAAAAAGCTATCGGTGAAAACGAGATAAGAACGCTTTTAAAAGAGCAGCAGGTAAAAGTAAGACTTTACAGTGCAAATGCAAAAAAAGAGTATTTTAAATGGATAGTTGCGGATAGAGAGTACGGGGTATCCGTAGTTTGGGATGAGGATGTATAGACCGGAGTCTATACATGTAAATTACATCGGCGTAACGTTTTCCGCTTGAGGACCTTTTTGCCCTTCACCAACCTCGAATGTCACTGCTTGACCTTCAGCTAGAGAAACACGACCGGGACCTGTTCTGTTTACTTGACGAAAGTGAACAAATAGATCATTACCGCCGTTATTTTGTTGGATAAATCCATAACCTTTTTCTTCGTTGAACCATTTAACGGTTCCATGTAGCAATTCTGCCATAAAATACCTCTAGTAGGGAAAATACAATTCATAAACAGCACTACCTATCTATGAAATGGAGTCAAAGTCGAGGAAAGTCTATTCTTTTAGCAGATTATATAACGTAACACACTAAAGATGAATTCGAACCCCATCTTTCATCGAAAACATTATAGCTTTTTATTTAACACAATGCAAACAAATTTTTGTTATTAAATAGTATACTTACACAAAAAGAGTTAAAAAGTGCACAAAATAGGCAGATACACAAGGCTTACGCTCCTCCTTCTTTCGATGACCACAATGATGTCAAATGTCGCCATTGTGACGATGCTTCCCCATCTGAAGAACCATTTTACCGATGTAGCGGATATAGAATTTTTGTCGCGCATGATGATAACGCTTCCATCTTTGGCCATTGCTCTGCTGGCCCCCTTTATCGGTCATCTGGTGTATAAGGCGGGAAAATATATCTCTGCCGTTGCGGGACTTGTTCTGTTTAGTGCTGCCGGAAGTGCGGGACTGTATCTGCAGACCATCGAGGAGCTTTTGATATCAAGGTTTTTGCTGGGGATTGCCATAGGGATTTTGATGATCGTTACTACCTCTTTGATAGGCGATTACTTTAAGGGTGAAGCACGTCATAAATATATGGGAATACAGAGTCTTTTTATCTCTATGGGCGGAGTTTTCTTTGTGATTGGCGGAGGATATCTTTCCGATATCGACTGGAGATATCCGTTTGGCATCTATCTTATCGGCATAGTGCTGCTTCCTTTTGCGATAAGGTTTTTGGAAGAGACAGGTGCGCATAAAGAGGAGGACGAAGAGGTCGATCTCAATGCAAATATTTTTAAGATATATCTTCTGGCGTTCGCACTTATGCTTGTCTTTTACATTTTGCCGACACAGATGCCTTTTTTGATAGTCAACCATTTCGGGGCAAGCGGTACTTTGACGGGTGCTATCATTGCTATTGCTTTTGTTTCCAATGGGCTTGGAGCTTTGACGTTTGCCAGACTTAAAAAACATTTTTCTTTTGCGGCCGTTTATATTACGGGGATGGCGATCATCAGTGTAGGATTCGTACTCATCGGACTTGTCCGTGATGTCCGTCTGTTTTTTTTCACATCGTCGATCATGGGTTTTGGAGGCGGGATACTTATGACGAACATCTCGGCATGGATGCTGAGCCTCGTACATCATACGAAGCGCGTGAAATCTTCGGGGTATTTGACGAGTTCGCTTTTTTTGGGACAGTTTTTCTCCCCTATCGTTTCGCATCCCGTCGTAAGCTACTTCGGAGTACAGCATTTTTTTGTGGTCATGGGCGTATCGCTGGGATCGATCGTTTTGTTTGCCGGGATATATAAAAAACTAAAAGAAAGATGAAAAATAAGATCTTCTATCTAAAAACACAGTTTGTTTAAGTAAAGCTTTCTTTTTTTGTTATACTTTGAAGATGAATAAAACTACATTGGCAGCCATGTTGCTGTTTCTTGTTATGGGGATCTCGATATATATGAAGGAGAGTAGAAACCATTTGACCTATCCTCCGTTAAAGAACAATGCCGTCGTGCTCGCTTTTGGCGATAGCCTTACATACGGTTTTGGCGCTCCTATCGACTTCAGCTATCCTGCCGTGCTTGAAAAAAAGACGGGACTGCATGTCATAAATGCGGGCATTCCAGGTGAAGAGTCCCGAGAGGGCCTTATGCGCCTAAAAGGGCTCTTAAAGAAAAAACCCGACCTTGTCATTCTCTGCCACGGTGGCAACGATATCCTGCGCAAACGCTCTTTGGCAGAGCTCAAAAGCAATCTTTTACAGATGATTAAACTCATAAAACAAAGCGGTGCCGTCGTGATGCTGGTAGGTGTTCCCGATTTTCATATGCTGGGATTTAGAACCCTTCCTCTGTATAAAGAGGTCGCAAAAGAGACGGGAGTGATCTATGAAGACAAGATACTGACCCGCATCGAACTGCACAGAGAGTTCAAAAGCGATTATGTACATCCAAACGAAAAAGGCTATGCGATGATGGCCGATGCTTTTATCGAGGTTTTAAAAGAGAATAAACTGATAGATTGAGACAAAAAATCTTATTCAATGCTACACTATTGCATCGTTAGAGTGTTACAATGGCTGTATAGTAAATTGAATAAAGAGGTGTTTCATGATACTTATAGAGATGTTTACAGATTATATTCGCAACCGTAAAGACTTGAGAGAGTATGTAGAGATACGAAAGACCATTCATGAGCGCGGTGAATTCAACGATGATTCGCTCATCAAAATTCAAGAGAACCTTGAAAGGCTCAAAATCGACAACCCCGAGATCTACGAAAAGATGTATGCAGTTCTTGAAGAGGTGTTCAAACGTGATGTCGGTCAGATCGTAGACTATCCGCTTGATTTTGCCAGAGAGATTTTGAAGATGTATAAAAACAGATCTTCACAAAGCATCTATGAAGAGTATAGGGCCGTTCTCGAACACGAATATCAGACGATGAGCTGAGTATGGCGGCGCGATCGCTCACGCTCTTGCGAAAAGAGCGTGAGCGGGATGTGGTTTAAAAAAGACGATCAAGAAGTTTATTGACTCCCTGCTTTATGACCTCATGCTGCAGCTGTTCCATCATAGGGTCTTCTCTTGTCCCGACCTTTTGGACAGGAGCGTTTTGGTAGATTACTTTTGTCTCGGATTTTTGTTTGGCTATATCTTTTTGCGCCTGTAAAAACTTTCTCTGTTCCTCTTTCATATCGGCGTCGTTTTGCAGTTTTGTCGTTATATCTATCATCGCCGAGATGATGTTGTCGCTTATCCCCATTTTTGAGAGGATGTCTATCTCTTTGAGAGTGAACTCTTTGTAGGGTGTTTTTGTCCTGTTTATCAAAGAGATGACAAGTTTCTCGTTTTTTCCGCTTTGGATCAGTTTGCGGATATCTCCGACCTTCATCCCTTTTGGTCCTGTAAGAGCGAGTCTCAACGTGTCGTCAGGGATGAAGTTGACCGCGTTTGGATGTCTGTCAGTGTATGTTTTGAGTCCCTGCAGATCATTTTTTGCAATATATTCATTGACGTTTTTTCTTAGTTTTTCTTCAAGTTTTTTAAATCTTTTTTTCTTCGCTATCTCTTTTGTCGAAGCATAGTTGTACTTGGCATTTTGGATGTAGGAGATGAGATTTGAGTGTTTGTTTTGTATGGCGTATGCCATAGGTGTTTTTGTTTGGAAATCTTTTGCATCGGGATTCGCTCCGTTTTCAAGCAGATACTTCAGCACGTCGGTCTGGCCCATCATCGCCGCTACATGCAGCGGCGTCATTCCGTTATAGTTCAAGCTGTCGATGTCCGCACCTTCATCCAAAAAGAGTTTTACAAGGTCAAGATGCCCGTATCTTGCAGCTACGTACAGCGGCATCTGTCCGTCGAATGTTTTGGCGTCCAGCTTAGCTCCCTTTTGCAGAAGATAGCGGGCTACTTCCGTTTTTCCCTGCGCCGATGCAAGCAGCAACGGCGTCCATCCTACGGAGTTTCTGGCTTCAATGTTTGCGCCTTTTTCTATTAAAAACTTCACCGCGTCAAGCTGGCCGTTGTACGCACTGACAAGCAGGGGCGTCCAGCTCTCTTTGGTCGAGCTCTCTATCTTGGCACCGTGTTCTACGAGCAGTTTCATAAGAGGGACGTTCCCGTAATAAGATGCAGAATACAAAGCATCGACTCCGTTAACGTCTTGTGCATCGATATCTACGCCTTTGTTAAGGAGATATGTCGTAAGATCGAGATCATTTGCCCATAACGAAGACTGCAGAGGAGTCAGACCGGCATCTGTTTTGGCGTTGACATCGGCGCCGTGCTCTACCAGATATTTGGCGGTCTCAAAGTCGCTTGCCGCATGCAAAGGTGTAAAGCCGTAGGTCTCTTTGGCGTTGACATCGGCTTTTTTCTCTTCGACAAGATACTTTATGATCGCATTGCGTCGTACTTTGTCTGGCTGTTTGCCTGTGCCTCTTAGCGCTATGTAAAGAAGGTCGCCTCTTGGGTGTACCTTTGTCTTCACATCTATGGGATCGGCGGCAAAAGCGGCTTTGAACTGTTCAAGTGAGTTTTGCTGTATGGCATCATAAAACGGTTTGTATTTTGTGTACTCGTCCGTCACCTGCGCTATCTGCGCCGTTCGCGATGTTTGTTCTGTCTGCATCGTTCTTCGTTTGCCGGTGTCGTTTGCAAGAGGAGCGTTCGTAGCGCATCCCGCAAGCACCAAAGAGAAAAAAGACAATGATAAAAAATAGTTTACAATACGCATAAAATACCCCTTTTTAATGAGAGTAAGATTTTAACTTGTAAATATACGGTTGTCAATATACAAAGGTCAAGAGAAACGAAAAATAGCGTGATGTCGTAAAAGAGAAACTTTTATATCCCGCTTGCGGTGAGGACTATCGATCTGCTACCAGCATTTTCTCTGTGTTCGCCCAAGTAGATTCCTTGCCATGTGCCGAGATTAAGTCTGCCCTCTGTTATGGGAATATTGAGAGATACACCGAGAAGCGAGGACTTTGCATGAGCAGGCATGTCGTCTTCTCCCTCGTAGGTGTGCTTGAAGTAGGGCTTCTCATCGCAAAGATCGCTAAAAAGGTTTTCCATATCGCTTCTCACTTCCCGCTCGCAGTTTTCGTTGATACTTAGACTCGCACTCGTGTGTTTTAAAAAGATGTTGAGCATCCCGACCTTTATCTCTGTGAGGTCTATGGCTTGGAGTATCTCGTCGGTGATGATGTGAAAGCCTCTTGGACGGGGGCGCAGTTTTATCTCAATTTGAATGAAGCGCATCAAGATCCGCCTTTTATCCTGTTTTTATACCCTGCATTGATGCGAAAGTGAAGTCCTAAAAAGTAGGCATAGGTGATCGCTTTTTTGAGCAGGTATGCCGTGTAGCCTTTTACCTTTAAAAATCCGAACATCTCTCCTACTGCGTATTTGCCTCCAAGAGCCACGAACATTCCGCTCACATCGGCATCAAAAGGTTTGGAGGTTCTGCCCGTGATTCTGTCGATGATGACGTTTGCTACGTATTCTGCACTTTTTTCCGCTGTTTGAGCAGTCGGCGGGAGGATCTTTCCATGGATATCTTTAAGCTCCACGCAGTCTCCTATGGCAAAGACGTTTTTTGTGCCGTTGATGTTGAGTTCTTTGTTTGGAATGAACTGCTCGATCCTGTTCTTTTCGCCTTGAGTGTTTTCATTGAGCGTAGAAGCTTTGATACCGCCTGTAAAGACCATAAAATGGTAGTTAAGGGTATCGCCGTTTTTAAAGTAGATGGTTGTTTTATCCAGCTTTTCAATGAATGCACCCGTAAGAATGTTTACACCGACGTTTTGTAGTCTTTTATGGGTTTTTTCTATAATGAAACGGCTCATTCCCGGCAAAATAGTGTCGCTTGCGTCTATGAGGTATATCTTTATCTTTTTTGCGCGTTCGCCCAGGGTCTTGCTGTATATCTCGATGACATGCGCCATCTCCGCAGCTACTTCCACGCCGCTCAGACCCGCTCCGCCTATGGCGAGGTTGATCTCGTCGGTGCCGCTTATCTCTTCGTTTTCCAGTTTTTTGTAGATGAGGTTTTCAAACTCTTTTCTGAAGTTGTAGGCGCGCATGAGTTTTTTGACGCCGTAGCTGTTCTCTCTAAGCCCTTCTATAAAAGAGAAAAAGTTGGTCTGCGCTCCCGTGGCGATGATGAGGTAGTCGTATGAGATCTCTTTTTTTTCCGTCGTAACGGTTTGTTTTTCATAGTCGACGGCAGTCGCTTTTTCATAGAGGAAGTCGACTCTTTTTTTAAACCCGCGGCACCATTTGTCAAGATCTATGGCGATGTCATGGATATCAAAACGTCCCGCGATGTAGCCGTATGCCTCTGTCTGGAGGTAATGGTAGGGATTTTTGTCGATGAGCGTTATGTCGAGATCTTTGTGTTTTGCCAAAAATTCGATGGCGCGCAATCCGCCGTAACCTCCGCCGATGACCACTACTTTTGTACTCAAAAGACAACCTTTGATTCTTTTTTTACAATTATACAGAGTTACAGTTACAATTCAATCAGTTTTTCGATACAAATCTTAACCATAGATAGCCAAAAATTCCCGCAAACAAAGAAGCCGACAAAATCCCGACTTTTGCCTGAAATACAAGCTCACTATTTCCTGGAAATGCCAAATCCGCTACGAAAATAGACATAGTAAAACCGATACCTCCCAGAAAGGCCACACCGAAGATCTGATTCATAGTACTTCCCTGTGGAAGTTTTGCTATTCTTAATTTGATCGCTAGCCAGGAAACACCAAATATTCCTATCGCCTTTCCTAAAATAAGACCGAATACAACGCCAAGGGACACGGGTTTCATAATAGTAGTGCCGATAGCGGAAAAGTCTAGGGTAATACCTGCGTTTGCAAGTGCAAAAAGAGGGATGATGATGAGAGCCACGGGAAGGTGCAAGCCGCGTTCCAACCTTGCTGCAGGCGTTCCGACAGCGTCTATTCTGTCTTGTATATTTATCAAAATGGCTTTTTGTTTTTCGTGCATAGCGTGGTCTGTACTTACGGGATATTTATCATATTGATTCAACAACTCTCTTGTGTGTTCTGTAAAGTCCGAAGGAGTCTGTTTTGGTTTTGAGGGTATTGCCATGGCGGCTATTACCCCCGCTATCGTCGCATGTACTCCTGATTCTAACATAAAAAACCACATCAGCAGACCAACAATGAAATAGGGCAGGATCATATGTATTCCAAAACGGTTGAATGCAACCATGATCAAAAAGGCCGCTCCGGCTAAAACGAGCGGAAGAAAAACTATCTGCTGGGTATAAAATATCGCAATGACCAAAACGGCACCGAGATCGTCGACGATGGCAAGCGCGACCAAAAATGTCACTAGTGCGGTAGGTATCCTTTTTCCAAGCAGTACTAAAGCACTGATAGCAAAGGCGATATCCGTTGCCATCGGCACTCCCCATCCTGAAGCTCCCGGAGTGCTCGCGTTGATGGAAGAGTAAATGAGTGCGGGAAAAAACATGCCGCCAATGGCTGCTAAAATAGGCAAAATAGCGACTTTGATATTCGAAAGCTCGCCGGCTAGGATCTCTCTTTTTATCTCAAGCCCGATAATAAAGAAAAATATGGCCATAAGCCCGTCGTTTATCCAGTGGTGAATAGTGTGGGAGAACTGCCAAGAACCGACATTTAAATCCACTTTCGTGTGAAAAAAGTGAGCATATGCTTCCGTAAGAGGAGTGTTGGCAAGTATCAAAGCCAGTACGGTCATAAATATCAAGATCATACCGGTAGTCGTCTGTGCATGTATAAAATGTTCAAACGGTGTGGCGATTTTATTAAAAGCTCTTTCCCAAGGGGCGTATAATTTCATTGTTCATCCTTCTTGATAGAGTAGAGCGTGCTGCTTGATTATACAAAACACCTGTTTAACATATATTGAGAAAAAGTGGAGGTTTGTTTGCTTCGGTATAGTTTTCACTTTTCATATGTTTCTAGAATACTTGGAATAAATTTCGAGTTGATAACATATATAGAATTAGCATTTTTATTAAAAATATTTTCGATATTAGAAAAATATATTAGCAGATATTTATGGTTAAAAACAAGCCATGAAATGAGAAAAGAACTAAGAAAAGGAGTATATTTAAAATCGTATAATTTAGCTTTTAACGAGTCAGTTAATTCATCTAACGCCATTGTATTCCTTATTATTAAATGTAGAAATTATATCATTATTACATGTAAGTAAAATTTTTTCTGAAAGTAGTAAAAGAGTCTGGTGGACAGTGAGGGATTCGAACCCTCGGTAGGTTGCCCTACGGCCGCGTTCCAGGCGACTGGATTAAACCAGCTCTCCCAACTGTCCGCGTTTGAAGAGTGTGATTATAGCGAAAAATTTTCTATCTTGCTAAATTTCATCGTATTTATGTCTAAAATTATGTATGAGGAGTAGTCAAACCTGATGCAAAACGCCTCTTCGAGCCCTATTTTGTCGATAATGGAGATGAGCACCCTGATGACTCCCGCATGAGTTACGGCCAGGATGTTTTTTTTCTTCAGTGAGGGCAGGTAGTCTAAAAAAAACTCTTTTACTCTTCGGATGTAGGCTTCATAGTCTTCTCCGTCAAGCGCGTTTACCCACTGCATAAAATCTTCGTAGGCGAACTCTTCGCTTTGTATGATCTCATCGAAGCTCATTCCCTCGTGCCTTCCCCATGATTTTTCTCTCAAATCTTCGGTAAAGACCGGCTCGACCTGCAAGGCAAACGGCGCGAGCGTCTGGCGTGCGCGTTTGAGGTCGGAGCAGAACACTCCGTCGAACTTTGCATCTTTAAAATGTTCCGCCAGTTTTTGCGCCTGTTTTTCCCCTTCGGACGAGAGGGAGATGTCGATATGCCCGTTGTAGCGCATCTTGTAGAGGTCTTGTACGTCAGCATGGCGGATAAGGGTTATCATCATCTTATATGTTCTATGATGATGAGGTTAAGCAGCAGCAGTTCGGTCACCTCGATGGTAAAGCCGTAAATATCTCCGCTGAACCCGCCCAGACGTCCTATGAAAAACCTTGCCGTTAAAAGCAGAAACAGACCTGCCAAAAGAAAGGGCGCAAAGAAAAAATGAAAAGAAAAACCGAGCGCTGCTACGTATAAAAATGCAAAAAGCAGCTGCGGACGCGTGAACTCCTCTTTTGCGAGCGCGCTCATTCCGTTTTTTGTGATGTAGGGGAAAAAGTAGATGGCAAGAGAAGCGTTGAACCTTGCATACATCAGTACAAACGGAAGCAGATAATAGGCTCCAAACGACGCGACGGATGAAGCTTTTAAAAGTAGAAACACGACACTGAAGGTCATGCCCATCCCGCCGACATGCGGGTCTTTCATCACCTCCACGGCTCTCTCTTTACTCACAAAAAGTCCGTCTATCGTGTCGCTGAAGCCGTCCATGTGCAAAGCCCCGGTGATGCCCACCCAAAGAGCAAAGACGATGATGCCAAGATGAAACGGCGGGACGTAGGGTGCTAAAAGCGCCGAAGCTCCCCACAGGATGAGCCCGATGATAAACCCGACAAGCGGGTAGGACATCGCCGCATAGCCGTTTATCCCTTTGAAAAAGTCGTGGACTTTGAAAAAGGGGATGACGGTCATCATGTTAAATGCGAGGAGAAACCCTTTTAGCGCTTTTGTCATTTTATCTTTACCGCTATGCCCGCGATGTTGTTGTAGACCTCTTTGCACGCGGCGGCGAGATATTGCGATACTCGTCCGTTGATATCCACGAAATCGCGTGTGAGTCTGTCTGCGCCGACGACGCTGCAGCCCACGTCGTTTTGCACAAAGACTATCTGCGCGTCGAGTTTGCTTAGTATGTCTATCTGTTTTATCATGTCGTCTTCGGTAAAGCCGTGGTAGAGGAGATTGTTTATCCACATGCTCACGCATTCTATGAGCACGATCCCTTTGAAGTCATGTAAAACCGACGGCAGGTTTAAAGGCTCTTCCACGGTCAAAAAGCGTTCGTTTCTCTGCAGCTTGTGCGCTTCTATGCGGGTCTGCATCTCGTCGTCTACGAACTCTGTCGTAGCCAGATAGATGGGGATGTGTTTGGATTTTTTGAGTACATAGTTTTCGGCATTCTTGCTTTTTCCGCTTTTGATACCGCCGATGAAAAGAGCTCTACATGCCATACATTATCGCCTCTATCTCTTTGACTATCTGTTCGTTCGTAAGCGCGTTTGAAAATCCGTAGGCAAGCGCGGCTCCCGCTCCCACTCCCTCTTTTGCTTCGCCTTCGTCGTATTTTTTCAGTATCGGTATCTCTGCGGATGCGAAGGAAAACTCCGCATACAGAGCATTTGGAGTGTAGCTCAGCTGCGAGAGTATCTTTTTGATGTCGGAATTTTTGTCTTTTGCCACCCATGCGGTAGTGGCAAGAGTCAGGTTGTCGGAGTTCAGGCGCATAAGCACGTCTTCTCTGAGCTTATCGGCTACGAGCAGACATGCCGCCATCTGTGTTCCGCCCGCGAGCACGACATGAAATCTTTTTGTCGCTTCAAGCAGAAAACCTGCGCAGAAGATGAGCATATTGTCGCTCGCGGTACCGAGCTTTTCAAAACTGCTCATCTTCTCATTTACGAGTGAAAGCGCTTCATCGAGGGTCTTTTTTCTGATCTTGTTTGGTACATTTAAAAAGCTTGAAGAGAAACACTCCTCAAGTTCATACCCAAGAGCAAGAGCAGTTGCGGCTGCCGTGGTCGTACCGCTTGGCGTGCTCTCGCCGAGGATGAGGTAGTTTCCTTTTAGTTCATACTCGCGTCCGAACTTCATCCCTTTGTAAAAAAGCTCCTGTGCATTTATGTCCGCACCTTTGTTAATGGCTTTTGAAGGAGATATTTCAAAATCATGGATACGGCAGTTTTGCGGTTTGGTATCAAGTCCGAGATCTAAGATCTCTATGCTTGTAAAAGATCTCAGATTGTGTACGGCACGGGTCATAAGAGCGGGTGTGGGAACGCCTGTGGGCGTTTCGGCAAGCTCGCCGAGAGAAAAAACTTTCTGATTAACAATAAATTCGGCGTCAAGAGCAGGCGTGAGAGGGATCTTTCCCGGAATACCCGCTTGTGTGATACCCTCCAGCTCACAAGTACGAGTAACACTTGCCGCCAGTAAAAAATCTGCATTGCCTTTTGGCAGAGATGATAAAGAGTCATCAAAAATATTTTTTATCATTTTTTTCCTTTTGCGAGATTTTATCAAAAAATCTCCGATTTGTGTGAGGCGCGTAGATTGAGAGCAGGAAACAGAGATAAAAACATTTCTTTTGTTTTATAACGTTAAATTTAGAAATTTTAAGATATTATGTTATATTAAGTAATAATCAAAATCATTAAGACATTGACGATATATTGTTCTTATATTGATAAAATGTCCCGAAATTTTGCAAGATATTGCATTATCTTCAATAACGCTAAAAACAGCAGGTTTTAAAGGGTGAGAATATGACAATCAAACAAAAATTAGCATATGGCATCGGGATTATCGTTGTCGGCATTTTGGCAAACATAGTTGTTGTGTATTCAAACGTCGATGACGTATATAATTTAAGTAAAACAACCGCAAACGAGTCAGTTCCTTTCGCGTTGCGGGCAAGTGACGCCAAATATCAAACATCGCAGGTTCAGCAGTTTTTGACAGATGCTTCCTTGACTCAGGATCCAGAATCGATTAAAGAAGCAGAGAATGCTTATAATGAGTTCATGAAAGATATGGATCAGTTTTTAAAGATGTATGAAAACGAGCACAACAAACAGCTGATACAAAACATAAAATCGACCAAAAAAGATATGGACAATCTTATGGCAGCCGGGAAAGATATGGTAAAACAGTATGCCATCAGTAAAGAAGCCGGCGACAAAGAGATGGAAAATTTTGACAAGAGCAGCGAGCTTATGATGGCGGGAA